>NZ_JBBNAM010000198.1:0-4932 GCF_037994425.1 Phyllobacterium sp. | reverse complement strand
GCGTCGCCGACGTCGGCGACCGCGATGTCGAAGCCGTCCTGTGCGAGACGGAGGGCATAAGCCTGGCCGATGCCTGCTGCTCCGCCTGTTACAACGGCTGTTCCTTTGGACATGATGAAACTCCTCACTTGTGATCCGGTGGTCTTACAAGAGATGGCCGCGCTCGATCGTGGATTTAAGCGGGCAATTTTGGAAGTGACTGCTCCAGAAATGGAGCAGTCGATGTTAGCCGCTCATTGTTCCGGTGCGGGAGAACCTGTTCTTGCGGTCAACGAGGAAGACGACGACATCCGTGTCCTGCACGGCGGTGACGGAGGTGGCGGCCTGGTCCGAGATCATGAGGGCGTCATACTTCCGAAGAACCTGGTCGCCGACGATCGCCTCGCCATTGAACACGTAGAACCAGCGGTCGAAGCCGCCTTGCTTCGGAAGATCGATAGACGCCCCCGCGGGCAGGTGCGCGTCGTAGAGGTAGACAGCCTGACGAACCGTCGTGGGTGCCGCCGATCCAACCGGACCCGTGAGCAGCCGCCATTTCCCGTCGCGTTCTGACGCATCGAGGTCAACGAACTGGACCCATGCATCAAGCTCGGCGACGTTGGGACGAACGAAGATTTGCAGCATTTCAATCTGCTGGTCTCCGACCGTTTCCTCCTCGTGAGAAAAACCACGCCCCGCGTTCATCACCATCAGGCGATCAGAGGAAAGCACTTCGCTGCGCCCGGTCGAGTCGGTGTGCTTCATGTTCCCTGCGCGCATGTAGCTGATGATCTCGTCGTTGCGATGCTCGTGCATCCGAACGACGACACCAGGCTCCAGTTTCGCGTGGTCGATTGTCCCGAGTCCGCCGAAGCCGGGATCGTTGGGCTGCCTTAGTGCCACGCCCGGACGGATGCGGCGCACTTGGAAGGGACCGTGCGAGCGCAACATGTGGCTGCTGGTCGGCACCAGGACTTTACCTTGGATGGGTCTGACTTCGGCGGACATTATCGTTTCCTTTCTAGCGTGTCTTCCTCAAGCCGAGATCGGTGGCAGGACTTCAGTGAAGAGCAACTGGATGAGCTTCTGGCCGTTCTCGGAACCCCAGTTCTGGGCGAGTTCGGCGATCATGGTGTTGGTCGCGGTCAGGATGACGCCTGCGTCCTGCATGCGACGGCGCGACATGTCTTCGGAAAGCTCGTATGGCGAGCCGGAAGCGTCCATGACGGCCTGGACGTTGTAGCCTTCGCCGACAGCGTCGATAGCCGGGAATACCAGGCATACGTCGGTCGTTACGCCCGCCATGATCAGGTTCTTGCGACCGGTTGCTTCAACGGCCGTCTTGAAGTTGGTATCGGTCCAGGCATTGACGATGCCTTCGCGCTTGACACGCTTCTCGAATGCGTCAGGCAGGATTTCCTGCAACTCGGGCAGAAGCGGACCCTGCAGACGCTCTTCCTGGCTGGACGTCAGCACCGTCGGGATGCCGAGAATGCTGGCGGCCTTAGCAAGTGCCAGCGACATGCGCTTGGCCTGCGCCACGTCGATGTTCTTGATCAACTGCATGGTGCCGACCTGGTGGTCGATCAGGAGCAGCGCGGAATTCTCAGGGGTGAACAGCTTGGACATGATGTGATCTCCTTCAACAAAAGAGCGTCATCGCTCGTCAATGAAGATAATCTTGGAACGACATACCGGGGAGACTTGAAAATTGCCGAGGTTATGTTCCATTTATGAAACATGAAGACATTTGGAGATTTCGACGGCCTTGCGCTGTTCATTCGCATCGCGGAAGCGGGCGGCCTAGCCGCTGCGGAACGCTCGACGGGCATTTCCAAGGCGACGTTATCGCGTCGCCTGACGGCACTGGAAGTCACATTGAACATCCGCCTCGTACGGCGAACCAAGAAGGGCATCGTGCTGACTGACCAAGGTCAGCAGCTCTTCGACAGCAGTCGCGATGCGTTCCTTATTGCCGAGCAGGCGGTGTCGACCATCCAAGACGATAAGGTCGCTCTGTCTGGTACCGTCAAGCTCTCGCTGCCGCCGGATCTGGCAACCGAGGTGCTCGCGCCGATCCTGATTGGATTCAGGCAGCGGTATCCGGACGTTGTCATAGACATGACGCTTGGCGACCGCCGCGTATCGCTGATCGAGGAAGGCTACGACCTGGTTGTCCGGATGGGGGGCGTGGCAGATTCAGGCCTGATGTTCAAGAAGATAGCTTCATTGCCGAGAACGATTGTCGCCAGCCCGGCGTTCGTCGCGGCCCATCCAGAGGTCAAGGCGCCATCGGATCTGAATGCTGTCTCAGCATTGGCTATCCGGCGAGATCTGGTCGAGTGGGAGCTGAGAAGCGATCATGGGCAGGTGGCGAAGGTTCATCCGAAGATCGGTTTTGCCGCCAATCGCCAGACCATTCTGATCGAGGCCGCCATCTCCGGGTTAGGGGTCGCCAACCTTCCGGACTTCATGATCGATCGCGCGCTCGCTGCTGGCGAGCTGGTCCGGGTCTTGCCGGAATGGCGACCCTCGCCCGTCGAGATGACCGCGCTGTGGCAGAAGGACCGGATTACGGGTCGTCTGATCAAGGCGATCGTCGCTGAGTTCACGGAGGCGTTTGCCGAAAGACAACGATTGGCCGCAGAGGTCGCTCCTCACAGCCAATCGCTTTAGTACTCTGGGGTCCTACGGCCGCAGGAAGCGCTGCAAGGCCTCCAGTAGCGCCACAGGCTGCTCTTCGGCAGGGTAATGCCCGCATTCCGGAATGACGACGGAATCCACGTCGACCGCGACGGTCCGCAGCTCATCTGCCACCATCTCGCCGCATGCAAGCGCACCGGAGAACGCAAGGATTGGAACCGCGATCTTGCGCTCCTTGCGTCGACGGTACTGCGGGATGGATTGGTCAATCGCCCTGTAGTAGTCGAAGCTCGCCTTCAGAGCACCCGGAACGCGACGCAGTGTTTCGATGTAGAATTCCTTGCCATAGGCAGGGAAGCCCGCGGCCGATCCAGCCTTGGTGTCAAACTGATAGCCGAAGTACAGGTCTTCACGGCCCTCGACCAATCGTTCGTTCACGACGAGCGCGCGGTTGAAGTTGAAGTGCCACAAGAAATCACTCAGCCAGCGATCGTCGCTGAGGAGCGGCGGCGACGGCGAGAGACCGGGAATGATTGCTTCACCAAGCGCGATGCGCTCGATACGCTCAGGTCGATCGGCGGCCATTGCGTACCCGACCCACAGGCCAACGTCGTGGCCGACCATCGAAAACTTCTGGTGGCCGATGGTATCCATCAGGCCAAACATGTCGGCGACAAGCGTGTCGGCATCGTAGCCGCCGGCGGGCTTTTCGGAAAGTCCCACCCCGCGCGGGTCAACCGCGATCACAGTGAAGTCGCGGCTCAGCGGAAGCATCAGATACCGCCAAGCGAACCAGTTCTCCGGCCAGCCGCCCAGCAGCAGGAGGGCTGGCCCCTGCCCGCCGATTACGGCATGCAGGCCAATGCCATTTGCTTCGACGCGGTAGCTTCGGAACACTTCTCGGAAGCCGTCGGGAAGCTTTGGCACTCCCGAGACTGAGCCGAATCCGCTTAATTCAGTGAGGTGGGTTGTCATGGTTCTGTCTTTCTATTGCGCGCACGAGGCATCGGCGACCAAACTGGTCACGCCGATTACGGACGCTCAGTGACTTGCGGCTAAATCGCCGGAGGGAGTTGCTTGAGCCTATTGCCGCGGCAGAAACTCAGTTCGGTATTTGGGAGCGAGCTTCTCCGCATATGCCTTCTTCTCCTCCTGCCCGGTCGCGTCGGGCGCTGGTGCAGGTGACTGGCGATCGGGTATGCGATCGGCGATAGCGAGGAAGAACTCTTCCTGCCCGGCTGGCGTACACATGCACAGCATATGGGCTGGTTTTCCCGATCGATTGGCAAAACGATGTGGTGCGTTGGCAGGGATATTTACCGAGGCCGGAGCACGTAGTGTCTGCGTCTGGCCACGGAAGGTAAATTCCAACTCGCCTTCAAGCAGTGTGAACATCTCCTCGAAATCGTGACGATGCGGTGGGGGACCGCCGCCATCCGGTACCAGCATGTCGATGAGGCAGTAGCGCCCCTCGGTCTGCTCGCCTGAGATCAGGATCGTGTAGACGTTGCCCGCCTGGGAGATGTGGGCGGCCGCCGGATCGTCGGGATACACGACGGTAAGCGTCCTAGTGGGGTCGTCCGCCGGGATGGGCAACTCCGCCGGTATCGTCGTTATCGAATGGTTGGTCATCGTTTTGATCCCCGTTGCTTCGTGATCAAAACTTAAGGCTACTGCTCTCGACCTCAAGATTCGAAACTTGCCCACCTTGTGTTTCGATATTGAAACACTGAGCCGCCGTCGTCAGCGGAAGCTCATCGCTCGTGGAGAACGACCAGCCAACTGAAACAGACAAGGACAACAGCGCGGCCGGGTAGGTCCGCCGCCGACGCCGCTTCTTCTTAACCCGGAAGGCGCCTTCTCCGTTGGCTTAATCGTTGGCTATCGGACGAGCCACGTCGTCCTGGTCGATTTCGTCGGCAACTCGGCGACCAGGAGGAAACAGCGCGCCAGGTCTCTGCCGCCCTGCGGTCCTGAGCCCCGAGCGGCAAGGACGTGTCCACCGGAAGCGGCGCGCCTCTTTGGATCAAACGATTTGCTTAATGAAGCTTTCCAACATGATTTTCAGACGCTGAGCGTCCTCGTTGCCGTAGTTATCTTCCACTTTGGCCTCATGTTCCTCAACGCGCTTATTTTGCGACGCGAGCATGGAAGCGCCCTTGTCTGATAGAAACATCCGCACCTTGCGGCGCGGACATTTCAACCTGGCCGCTACAATGGATGTAGCTGGGGTGGGTTCTAGAAATGAAGTGCGACTTGCTAATGATCCCAATGGGTTATCAATTGCAAGGACGATGCAATGAAGCGCAC
>NZ_JBBNAM010000197.1:0-6368 GCF_037994425.1 Phyllobacterium sp. | reverse complement strand
TGGCACTTTACCGTTGCGGCGAATTTCCCGGGCGGACCCCTTACCGACCCGTTCGCGCGCCTCGGCCTTGAGCTCGTATGCTTCGCTCATGGCATTTCCTTTCGAGGTTCAAATCTGGAGTGTTTTTCGAGACCACAGGATGGCTGCACAAAAAACATGAAGCGGTCCAACGCTCATCCGAGACCGGATGATTGACCGCCTCATTCCGCGTTGCCTCCAAGGGTGTCTACGCGGATGGCGGCTCTATAACGGAAAGCCGTAGCCAGTGCAAGTTTGTTGGTCGGCGATCCTCGCAACAACCCCGTGGGGCTCAGTCGAATAGGCTTGAGACGGATTCTTCCGAGGCCGTGCGCGAAACCGCTTCTCCGATCAGGTCGGAAATAGACAGGACGCGGATGTTGTGCGCTGCTTCGATGGCCGGCGTCGGCTGGATGGAATCGGTGATTACCAGTTCTTTCAACTTCGAGCCCGCTATGCGGGCGACAGCGCCGCCGGAAAGAACGCCATGGGTGATATACGCGGTCACGCTTGTTGCGCCCTTGGCAAGGAGCGCTTCGGCCGCATTGCAGAGCGTGCCGCCCGAATCGACGATGTCGTCGAAAAGCAGGCAGTCCTTGCCACGGACGTCGCCGATCACGTTCATCACCTCGGATTCGCCCGGTCGATCGCGGCGCTTGTCGACGATGGCGAGTTGTGCATCGATGCGTTTCGCCAGCGAGCGGGCCCGCACGACGCCGCCGACGTCCGGGGACACGACCATGACGTTAGACGTGCCATAATGAGCCCGCACGTCGCGGGCGATAACGGGGACGGCATAGAGGTTGTCGGTCGGGATGTCGAAGAAACCCTGGATCTGGCCGGCGTGAAGATCAAGCGTCAGGACACGGTTAGCGCCGGCTTCTGTAATGAGATTGGCAACGAGCTTTGCCGAGATCGGCGTGCGGGGCCCGGGCTTGCGGTCCTGGCGGGCATAACCAAAATAGGGAAGCACCGCCGTGATGCGCTTGGCCGAGGAACGCCGGAACGCATCGATCATGATGAGCAGTTCCATCAGGTGGTCATTGGCCGGAAATGACGTGGACTGCATCACGAAGACGTCCTCGCCGCGCACGTTCTCCTGAATCTCGACAAATATCTCCTGATCGGCAAAGCGGCGGACGCTCGCTTTTCCAAGTGGAATATTCAAATATTTGGCGACAGATTCGGCGAGAACACGATTGGAATTGCCCGCGAAGAGTTTCATGCCGTATTTCCCCACGTCTTTTTCAGAGCGTCAGCCAACTAAAGGATATGGCGGGCCTTTTACTGTGCTTCCCGCACAATGCAAGCATGCAGCAAGGAATCAAACTCTATTCCACGGCATTATCACGCAAAACGCGTAAATATGTCACGTCTTTGTGCCGGAAACCCAAGCAAGGTAGCCCTGTATGGCCTTGTCGGCGATGCCTTCCATGGTCTTTGCCGGCACCGTGCTCCAGGGATCGGCGCCGCCACCGGGCACTTTTTCCTGCCCTTGAATGCGATGCAGGCGCGTTCCAGCGGGGTCTAACACGTCCCATACATAGATGATCGTCGTCTGGTTGCCATCCGGCAGCGCGGAGAAATAGCCCTTCATGATGTGGGTATTGTCGGTATCAGCTGCGGTGCCGAGGACAATGCCCTTTTCCTTGGCGAGGGCGGAAAGGCGCTGCGACAGCGGCGTCGCTGCAGCAATCGGCGCGCCGACAATGGGGGCAAAGCGCAACTTGGCGGTACGTGCGGCACCCGGGGCATTTGCGGTGGTGGTCGCCGCGGTCGGTACCGGTGCGCCCGCTGCTGTCTGCGTGCCTGTCGTCGTCTGCGCGGTGGTGGTTGGCGTTCCCGGCGCCGTTGCGCTGCCTTGTGCTGTCGGCACATCGGCCTTGGTAACACCCATCGGCGATTCTGAACTGTTGCAGGCGGCGAGTGCGAGTGTTGCCAGCATTGCGACCGCGCATGTCAGTGAGTTACGAGACTTCATCTTCAGTCAAACCCCGTCATGAGCCACCTTATCAAAATAGAAGCCGAAGAGAGGTTTATTTTACGATCAAGTCAAGAGGTTGGCGCGAGAGGGTTTCGGCCTCGCCATTGGTCGTAAGATAGGTCCGTCCCAGCGTCATCGCGGTGTTGCTGTCCGAGTCGAAGATGATCATGTGGGCGAAAAGGGTCATGTCGGGCTGAATGCGCTCGGGATTGCCCGGATAGAACATGGGCATGTCCATCCAGGCTGGCCCAAACCGCGCGCCTACCGAGTAGCCGCAGGCGTTGAGCCGGTGGCGGGTCAATTCATGCGCCTCCATGATCTTGGCATGGGCCTCGAATACGTCGCCAAATGTCGAGGCGGGGGTCATTGCTGTTTCGACGGCGAGCAGGGCCTCCTGCGCGGCATCAAAGAGTTCCTGATGGCGTTTCGAAGCCTTGCCGGTAAGAACCGTTCGCATCATCGGCGCGTGATAGTGGCGGTAGACGCCCGACCATTCAAGGGTCAACTGATCGTTCTTGGTGAGCTTGCGACGGCCAGACTTATATCGGCAAAGAAGCGCATCGTCGCCCGAACCTATGATAAACTCATTGGCCGGGTAGTCGCCGCCACCAGCGAAGATGGTCGCTTGCATGGCGCCAAGGATGGCGCCTTCGTCGGCTCCGGCCTTGATCAGTTTGAGCGCGGCGTCAAGCGCATCGTCGCCGAGTTCGGCAGCCTTGCGGATATAGACGATCTCCGCCGGGCTTTTTAGCGTGCGCAGCTTGTCGACGATGCCGGAAATATCGACGAGTTGCCCGAAAGCCGTAAGCTGTTCGTCGAGACGCCGTCCGTCAGCGGCGGTCAGTCCATGGGTCTGGTACTCGATGCCAATGCGGCAGCCCAAAAGATCGAGATCATTCAGTATCTCGCGCAGGTCCGCGGCCGGATTGGCATTGTCGCGATCCGCCCAAACGACGATGTTCTCGATGTTCGACGTCTGGCGCGCCTGCCTCAAATCGGCGGATCGTGTCATCAGGACATGGCTGCCGTCGGCCTTCATCACAAGGCACTGGAAGAAGCAGAACCCGAAAGTATCGTATCCGGTAAGCCAGTACATGCTTTCCTGAGCGAATAGCAGGACCGCGTCGAGCTTCTGCTCGGCCATCACCATCATCAGGCGGTCGCGGCGCGCTGCGAATTCTTCCGGTTCGAAATGAAGGGCCATACTGTTACTCCGTGATAGTGATCGCCGAGATTTGGCGACCGTAGTCTGGTTCCTTGCGGTGGGTCGTCCGACGGTAGGAGAAGAACTGATCTTCGTCCGCATAGGTGCACCGGCGAAGCGCCGTCGCATTGACGCCGGCTTTTTGAAGCCGCGCCACGATGAAGCCCCACAGGTCGAACATCTTGTGGCCATTGTTGCGCGAGGGCTGGAAGAACTCCCTGTAGGAGGCATCCGACTCAACGAACTGGTCATAGAATTCGCCGCCGACTTCGTAGTTGTCCGGGCCGATCGTCGGACCGAGCACGGCCTGGATGCGATCACGTTTCGCGCCGAGCGCGATCATGGCCTCCACCGTATTTTCAAGTACACCGCCAATGGCGCCGCGCCACCCGGCATGGGCAGAGCCAACCACCTTCGCATCTCTATCGGCAAAAAGGATGGGGCCGCAGTCGGCCGAGAGCGAACCAATGACGATGCCCGGTGTCGCCGTGACCATGGCGTCCGCATCCGGCCTTGTACCGACAAAGGGAGCGTTCACGGTGATGACGTCCGGGGAGTGCACCTGATGAACCGTGACGAGATGGGTCAGTGGCGCGCCAAGCGATTCCGCGACGCGACGACGGTTTTCCCTGACCCTCTCCTGATTGTCTTTGGACCCGCTCCCGACATTGAGCCCACGATAGATTCCGTCGGATACGCCACCCTTGCGAGTAAAAAATCCGTGGGCGATTCGGTCTTCTTCGGGGGATCCGAGCAGGGCTGAGCGCAACGGTGCCGGTTTTTCGGAGTTGATCATGCTGTATGCCTTTCAAGGCTCGGGATGGTGGTTGAGCAAGCGCGGGAAGTCAATTGCCTTGGGTGCTGCCTTCACTGCGTTCGAAGGGATAGATGTGCGTGGCGGCATCGGCAATGCAAAGCACCTTGAACAGTGTTCCCATCTGGTCGGGTCCCGCGAGGCGCTCGACATCGGTACGGATCTGCTCCTGGATATGCTGCGTTTTGCCCCGGCCAAGTGCGCCCGCCCGATCGATGAGGCCCATTGCAAGGAGGAAATTACCCTGCGTCATGGCATTCGTCCTGCACCCTTCCCGGCGGGCGGCCTGAGCCAGGCTATGGAAATCGACATGGGTGGTGAGGTCGGCTGCGCCAGGTATATGCAGCACATCTACCGATTCGTGCCGGCTAAGTGCCTGAAGCGTATCGCCAAAACCCGGCTGCAGGTGACCATAGTCGAACAGGAGGGCGGTACCGCGTTCGTGCCGAATGCGCACGGCAATCTCCTGCATCAGCGTGCTGCGCGCCGGAGCGATCTCGAATATGCTGCCCTCCGGCGCGATATCGGCGGCACCGGGCAAGAGCGACGCATCAATCGAGCCCTGACCCGCGGCAAAGAAGAGATGACCAGCGTCGTCGACAGCAATCATCCGCTCGAGGAAACGGCCGTTGGTCTTGACATATTGGCGCGAGGGAATGGCGTCGAAGAGTTCGTTGGCAACGAGAAGCAGAGGCCCCGCGGGAATTTCGCTGAAGTTCTTGTTCCAGATCATCCTTTCCTCGTGCCCGGCCAACTTTTCCCGCTGGACTCCCTGCAGCCGATCGCTGATCTCGACCAAATGGATTTTCGCGGCAGCAACGAACTCGGGGGCCAGCTTGGTCGCGGCGCGCAGTAGATCCTGCGTCAGCGTTCCGCGCCCCGGTCCCATCTCGCATAGGACGAACGGAACCGGTGCGCCCAGCGCACGCCAGGCATTCACGCACCAGACGCCGATGAGTTCGCCGAACATCTGGCTGACTTCCGGCGCCGTGATGAAATCGCCATTCTTGCCGAAGGGTTCCCGTGTCGTGTAGTAGCCCTCATCACGATCGAACAGGCACATTGCCATGTAATCGGCGACACTGATCGGACCAGTTGTTTCGATCTGCCGGATGATGCGTTGTTCGAGCTTCATCGGCCCGTTGCGACCTCGGGATTCTTTGACGATACTATAAACGCAAGGCCGACCAAAACCATGGGTACGGAAAGTACCATGCCCATTGTCAGCCAGCCACCATAGAGGTAGCCGAGCTGTGCGTCAGGCTCGCGGAAGAATTCAACGAAGATGCGCGACAGACCATAGAGGCCAATGAAGCTTCCGCTGATAAAGCGCGGGCTCTTGAGCTTCCGCCCGTAAAAGATGAGCGCGGCCAGCACCGCGAAGAGCACGACGCCTTCAAGCGCTGCTTCGTAGAGCTGGCTCGGGTGGCGGACGAACGGGCCGCCGGTCGGAAAGACCATGCCCCAAGCGACATCTGTTGGGCGTCCCCAAAGTTCACTGTTGATGAAGTTTGCGACACGAACGAGACCGAGCCCGACGGGCACGCCGGCTGCGATGGTATCGAACATGCTGTAGACGTTGATCCGGCGCGACCGCGCAAAAAGGATCATGGCAAGTATGACGCCGAGGAGGCCGCCATGGAATGACATGCCGCCTTCCCATACTTTGAAAATGTCGAGCGGGTTGGCGAGATATTTCGGCAGGTCGTAGAACAGGATGTAGCCAGTCCGCCCGCCAAGGACGACACCAAGCGCCGCCCAGAGGACGAAATCGTCGAGATCCGTCGGTTTCATCGGGGGCGTATTATTCGCCCATAGACGCGGCTTGCTGATGAGTTTCTTGGCGTACCACCAGCCGAAAAGAATGCCGACGACATAGCCAAGTCCATACCAATGAATTGAAAGCGGGCCGATGGAGAAAATAACAGGGTCAATATCAGGGAAAGTAATCGCAGCTAATGTGGGGAGGAGAATTTCGCTCACAAAGTCGCTCCGTGGCAAGATAAATGTTGGCGGGACCATGCGCGAGGCCATGAACAGCGTCAAGCTGCCGGTGAGATAACATTTGTGCGTGCCGGCGCCAAATAAAGCCATTGTCGGACTTGCTTGCAATCGCTCGCGGTGGCGATTATTTGATTGGGAAACCAGAGAGGTATCCGCCATGAGCAATGGACCAAATCGCGTTCTCGATGAACTGGCAAAGCTTGTGACCGATGCAGCAGGCGCAGCACAGGGCGTGCGCCGCGAGGTCGAAACCGCATTTCGCGGTCAGGCCGAACGGCTGCTCAATACAATGGACGTCGTCCAGCGTGAGGATTTCGAAGCTGTGCGCGAGATGGCCATTCGCG
>NZ_JBBNAM010000196.1:0-5540 GCF_037994425.1 Phyllobacterium sp. | reverse complement strand
CATGATGGCCGCGCGTCAGCTTCATGCGGGGGGGAAGGATTGCGTCGAGATGGCCCCTCCACTGAGCAGGGTTTACGTCGGAACGCCAGCCCTTGGCCTTGGCAAAGCCCAGCACCCTTTCGATTCTGCCACGCAGCCGGGAGGCGGTTTCGGGCTTCACCTGCCAGACCGGTTTCAACACCTTGAGCACATCCTCGGTGCCGATGGCCGAGACCAGCAGCGGCGCCAAGTGCTTGCAATAGTCATCGCCCAACGTCATCTCCCACTGCGCCCGGTGCTTGGCATTGCGCCACGCGGATTTGTTGTCGGTGAGGAACAGCTCCGCCGCCTTCGCAAAGGTTGGCACGGCCTCCTTGCGCGCTTCGGCCAGCGGATTGCCGCCTTGGCTGAGAACGTCACGTGCATCACCGGCCAGCTTTCTCGCCCGGGCGAGGCTGATGCTCGGGTAACCGCCCAAGCCCAAGGCGCTGCGGCGCCCGCCGATCTTGAACAGGAACAGCCACGACCGCGAGCCGGATGCTGTGACTTCGAGCCAAAGCCCGCCGCCGTCCCCGAGCCGCCCCGGTCCCACCGACTTGACTTGGGCATCTGTCAATTTGTTAAGTGGCCTCGCCATGATCCCTGCACCTTTTCCTGCACCTTTGCAGCCGGTTGATAGCATATGCTGGCGAAGGCTGAAATATGCTGGAGGGAAGTAAACCACAGAACTGCAAAGGTTTTTCTGAATGCTGGCGAAGGCTGGCGAAGGTAGGAGAAGGGCGGGTACAGCGGACTTCTTCTCCGCCATTCATTTCCTAAATGTCTGCCGGTCATTGGATGATTTGGGTGTGGCGCGCCACTAAGCCTCACGACAACCTCATGACTATGGCACGTCGTTGCGGGCGCGAACGGCCGCCGGGCCGAAGGGTTCAAACCCGCGTCAGTCAGGCCGGGAGCACCTGGCAAATAAGGACCGCAACCGAGACTGCAAAGCCGAAAACCAAAAGATGACACCACATTGGCGTGGAATAGTGCGAGATTTCGTCTTCATCGTCTTCGAACATAGGCGGCCTTTCTCCCGTTTGAGCCGTCCCTATCAGTGCAATGTGAAGCTTGGATGTCAAGCGAAGCGACTTCGGAAACGCGAACGGGGCCGCTGGACGCGGCATGGCGGAAAGGAAGAAGTGTCCCCTTGGGTAGCATCCACCTCGCTCTAGAAGCGGCCAGAATGTTTGCCGTATGGCGCAATCCCTTGAAGCCACTATAGTGGATTACAACGTAGATTCGGGAAACTATATGTCTCATGATTTTCAGGCCGATATTGATGCTATCGCACGCATTGATGCCGTTCCGACGATTCTCAATGTGGTCTGCGGCACGACCGGCATGGGCTTTGCTGCGGTTGCCCGTGTAACCGAAGATCGCTGGATTGCCTGTCAGGTGCTCGACAATATCGCGTTTGGCCTAAAGCCAGGGGGCGAACTCGAGGTCAAAACCACGATCTGCGACGAAATCCGTGGTAATGGCAAAGCAGTCGTCATCGACGAAGTTTCGCAGGATGTCGTCTATTCGGCCCATCACACGCCCAAGATTTACGGTTTCCAAAGCTATATCTCAATGCCGATCGTGCTTCCCGACGGTACCTTCTTCGGAACGCTTTGCGCCATCGATCCCGCGGCGGCCCGCCTGAAGAATCCACAGGTCATCGGTATGTTCAAGCTGTTCGCTGAACTCATTGCCTTTCATCTCGACGCCAATGAACGCCTGGCAAAAACCGAAGCCGCTTTGCTTGATGAGCGGAGAATCTCCGAATTTCGTGAGCAGTTCGTAGCCGTACTCGGTCATGATCTGCGCAATCCGGTCGCCTCCATCGACTCTGGCACGCGCCTGCTTCTGCGCACACCGCTCGATGAGAAGGCGGCAAGCATCGTCAAACTGATCCGCGGCAGCGTCGTGCGCATGTCCGGCCTTATCGATAATGTGCTTGATCTGGCGCGGGCGAGATTGGGTAGCGGCGTGATGGTCGAAATCAATGGTGACGAGCCTTTGACACCGACGCTGGTCCAGGTCGTGGACGAATTAGCTTCCGTACGCCCCGACCGCGTCGTCGAGACAAGCTTCGAATTCGAAGATCCGATCAGGTGCGACCAAATGCGCATTGGCCAGCTCCTATCGAACCTTCTCGGAAATGCCTTGGCACATGGTTCCGAAGATGGGCCAATCCGCGTGATCGCGCGGACAACGGACGAGATATTTGAACTCGCGGTCGTCAATCGCGGCGATCCGATCCCCCCGGATATGGTCGACCAGCTGTTTCTGCCCTTCTTCCGTCATGGCGCCACAACGGGCCAGCAGGGGCTTGGCCTCGGACTCTATATTGCCGCCGAAATCGCAAAGATGCACAATGGCGAGATCGAGGTCGAATCGCAGGACAACGAAACGCGATTCACGTTCCGGATGCCGCTGAACCCATAGAGAATCAGAAAAGGCATCCTATTCTGATCAGTGGAGTTCCAGTACCGCAACGCAGGAATCGAGATCATTGGTCGCAAGATGGGCATAGCGCATGGTCATCTGCAGCGTCTGATGGCCAAGCCACATCTGCACCCGCCTGATGTCGATGCCGCCGCGGACCAGCCGCGAAGCACAGGTATGGCGCAGAATATGCGGAACGACCTGATCGTCGCGGCCTAGTCCAACCTCGGCCTTGGCCTCGTTCCAGATGGCACGGAACCGCACCTGACTGTGCATCGAGAACGGTCCCTTCAGCCGGCCGCGCGGGATCGCCGTCGCTGCGCGGGCACGGGAGGAGGGGGACCGTGCGGCTGCGGCCGGATTTCGTCAGCCAGAACGTCGAGCGACTGTCCTGCAAATCGTTCCAGGAGAGACCGATGGCCTCGCCGAGGCGGCAGCCCGTATCCACCAGAAATACGCTGAGCCGATAGCTGTCTTCGCAGCGCGCCCGAATCGCCCCGAATAGACGCTGCTCCTCCTCGGCTTCCAGGAAGCGGATACGCCCTTGCCGTTCCTTTTGGCGGCGAAACTCCGGCAGATTATAGACATCGCCCATCTTGCACGCTTTCCGCAGCAACTTACTCAAGGCAGCCATCTTGCGATTGATGGTTGCATTGCTGTTACCGCGCTCGCGCAAAGTACCGATCACAGAATCGAGCATCTCCTGCGTGAATACGCTGAAGCGCTCGCCGCCCAGTATCTCGGCGATTTCTCCAAGGAATGATCGCACGTTCCCCTTGTGCGAACCTTCATCCCAGAGAATGCTGATATATTGCGCGGTCAGTTCGACGAGTGTGTGATCCCTTACCAGTCGCCTGGTTCCTTGAGCCGCTGATGAATAGTGCAGATCATATTGAAATTGAACCGAAAAACGGGTATCCGGCTGCGTGTCGGAGGGGCCAGCTAGCATAATGATTGCGCTCTAGATGAAGTAAAAAGCATCGGATAAATATGCGGAAAGTTGTATCCGCCGATCCGAAAAACGCAATCCCGGAGTCCATGCCAATTTAGGCTAATAGACTTCCGTATGATAAAGCGATCAGCTTTAACATTGCTCAACCCGAAGGGTTGCAGTTCAAACATCTTACCGTCTCCTCGGTCCGCGACCGATCAGAAATCCCTTCTCATCTGAAAATTGCTGTGCGCTGCCTTATGCGAACGCCGAAAAAATTGCTGCTTGAAACTATTGGTTCAATTGGAAAAACCGACGCCGGAAAACCGGCGCCGGGAAGATGTGAATTCAGAGATTAGAAATTTCGCTCGAAGCGGACAATGCCACCGAAAGCGTCATCATTGCCGTTGTCAAAATTGACGTATTCGATTTCCGGCGTGATGGTGAAGCCAGGCACAAGCTTGTATGCAACGTTGGCAACGGCAGCGAGTTTCCCGGCGTCTTCGTAAGAAACAGCGCCGTTAATCGTTGCCTGATCGCTTACTTTGAAGGAAGCGCCGCCCCAAACAGCCCAGTCACCATCCCAGGCAGCGAAGTAGTTATCCTTGTCTGAGTCGGTGTCGTATCCACCCATGACGAAAGCAGAGACGGTCTCGGAGAAGTTCACATCCAATCGGACTTTGCCGGCGAACTCTTCAACAACCGAATCATAGCCGCCGACTGCGGAGACTGCACCCCAACCCTGCTCGAACTTGGCGCCGGCTACGATATGAGGGAGATAATCATCAATTAGATGATCATCGTCACCCTGTTCGAGATCAATAATCGCGGAAAAGCCGTTGCCGCCTGTGAAGGTATAACTGGCTTGATTGGTCTTGTCGCCAGCATATGCCACTAGACCGTCTTCAATGACGCTGCCCGCCCCGCCTGTCCATGCATCAAAACGGGAATCTGTTACACCGATGCGGAACCCGCCCAGTTCAATGTAACCGTGTGGCAAGACAGCCTCATCGACCCCGTCCTTATAATTGAAGCGGGCTGTGATGAACGATCGCAACGTGCCAAGTTCGGTTTCGGAACGAGCATCGAACCGAGCTTCCGCGCGGGCGAGCTTCCTCCAGGTATCGGGGTCCTTACCCGTGCCCAGGTCATCACCAGCACGAGCGTCATACCGGAGGATGCCGCTGATCTTCAGGCAGGTTTCAGTCCCTGGAATATAGAAGAAGCCGGCGCCGTAAGCGTCGCAAACGCGAACGTATTCGACAGGCTCTGGTTCAGCGACGACGATTGCATCTGCAGCACGTGCGCCGGTTGCTGCAACGAGAGCCGCAGCGGAGCCGAGTAGAAGGCTCTTGATGTTCATTTCTGACCTCCAGTCAAGATTCGCTGGAGGAGGGAAGGAAAACGCCGTTAGTGGCCGACAGTGCTCGAGAACAGATTGACGATGAGGACGCCGGCAATGATCAGGGAAAGACCAATGATTGCCGGCATATCAAGTGCCTGCCGGTACCAGAACCAGCCAACAGCTGCGATGAGCACGATGCCCGCGCCCGACCAGATGGCGTAGACGATGCCGACCGGCATTGTCTTGATCGGTATCGACAGGAGATAGAAGGCGAGGCCGTAGCCGAACACACAGACCAGGGAAGGCCATAATCTGGTAAAACCGTCCGCCTGTTTCAGGGCCGATGTGGCGATGACTTCACAGACTATGGCAACAACGAGGTAGAGATATGTCATGTCAAATCACCATTGCGGAAGGGGTCTGAAAGTCGCCGATTCGAATCGGGCAAAGTCTGAAAACCACCTGTTCATGGGTGATTCTACGGACGTGCACCGTTCCAATACCGGCATTCAAAGGCAAGATTTCATTAAAAAACCAGTTACCTCTCTTAAGGAGTGGTAAAGATATTGGAGGGCACTCGGCGTTTTCGTGGCATTTTCGCAACAGCGTTCTGGCATAGAGCCTTTGGAACCCTTCCAGCGAGACTTTCGTGGTTGAAACGCCGGCGCTGGCGAGTATGGTCTGTCGGGAGGAAGGGCGTTCATCGCATTTCTTCTTGGACTTAGGGGATGGGGACAGGTTGTCCTTCAGCCAAATTGGAATGCCCAGACCCATTTTTAACTTTGACTGGAGGTCAGAAATGAACATCAA
>NZ_JBBNAM010000195.1:0-13542 GCF_037994425.1 Phyllobacterium sp. | reverse complement strand
TCACAATGCCATCCGTTTGCACTCACTCGCCGCGGCGAGCGACGGCCCTGCAGCATTGATTGGGCGCGGTGTGGGCGGCGCGATTGCGGGAAGATCCTGCTCCGGGGGCTAGGCGAGCCAGGCCATGAGTCGACCGCCGGCTGTTGGCATATTCATCCGGACTTGGCAAAATGGGTAATGGCAACAAACCTAAAGTAGTAGATGATAGTACATAATAGAGATAAAACTAAATCAAATAGGCTATCTTAATAGTTTGCTTTGTATCATTGCTATCTACTTGACATCCTGGTCCACCCTATAAATGATGCCCTTTCTTCAAGGGGCATATTTGGTGCTATCGGTGCGCAGCGGCGTAGTCCATTCGCTGTAAAAAATTTCCGCAGAGAGAATTTTTGGGGGACGTTTCGTCAGCAATGAGGGACTCTCATGGGAATTCAGAAGAATCGCGTCGCGGTGATAACACGCTCGGCGCAGACTACGGATCATTTATTCGGAAGCATAGAGCACGACGCGTCCATCTGTTTCATTGACTCGAAGCGGCCGGCGGAATCGGTCAACGATTTCGTGATCAGGACACTGCCGGATGTTGTTATCAAGGAAATTGCCGAAGAGTCGGACGAGACCGAAGGCGTGCACTTGCGTCAGATCGCGTCAGAGTCGTTCGGCAAGGACTTCAAGGTCATATATCTCATTGACCGGGTTTGCGAACAGCGAATCCCTCAAATCTACGCCGATGGCGTCCTCGATATCCTGCTAGAAACCGACGGCGTTGATGAAATCACCAAGGCAGTCACCATCGTAGCAAATGGCGGCCATTTTCTCAGCACGGCGGTTTTCAATAGCCTTCCCGAACTTAACATCCGATCGTTTTGCTCGACGATCAATGGTTCTGGCGCAAAGCCGGGCGCCTTTGGCAGCGGCAGCCTAAGTGCGAGGGAAGAAGCGGTCCTGAAGCTGATCGCATTCGGCTTTAGCGTCAAGGAAATCGCCGCTGAAATGAAAGTGAGCACAAAGACGATTGAAACGTACAAGTCACGAGCCGCGGATAAATTGCGCCTGTCGACTCGCGCGTCAATCGTCAAATATGGCATGACGAAAGGATGGTTTAGTACATACTTTAATTGATATGGATTCATTTACTTGAATTTCGATATGAATATTCATATCGAGTGCGTATATATGTGTAATTTTTGAAATAAATACTGAACTAATTCCCTTTTTTACGACATTTATAGTTAAAATCCTGACTGGTTTTCTCGGAGTTCCGACATAAGTTCTTTAATGCCTGATAAAATTTCGGGTCAGCCAAAAATGCAAACTTTCTGCATTCGTCGTGACATTCGTTGAGCGGGGACGAGATATGAAGGTCAGTGTTTTCGGTATTGGTTATGTCGGCGCCGTGTCGGCCACGTGTCTGGCCAATGACGGCCATAAGGTCATCGCTGTCGACGTCGACGCGCATAAAGTCAACACCCTGAACCGCGGTCGGGCGCCGATCGTCGAAGCCGGGCTCGAACCGCTTCTTGCGAAAAATGTCGCAAGTGGCGCTCTTTGCGCCACGACGGACTGCGAAGCCGCCATCGCCGCGACGGATATCAGCTTCATCTGTGTCGGAACACCAAGCGACAAGTCTGGTGCCGTCGGATTGGACTATGTGCGGCGCGTCTGTCATGACGTCGGTGCGGCGCTCGCCACAAAGGGCGCCTATCACTGCGTCGTGGTGCGATCGACAATTGTTCCAGGCACACTGGAGAGTGTGTGCATACCCGTCCTGGAAGAAGCCTCATCGTTGCGGGCCGGCAAGGAATTCGGTGTCGGATATTACCCCGAGTTTCTGCGCGAAGGCAGCGCAATCGAGGATTTCTACAATCCCGGTCTTGTCGTTTTTGGTGCAATCGACAAGACCACCGAAGATAAGCTTCGAGATTTGTGCAACAATCTACCCTGCACCTGCCACGTCGTGCCGTTGGCGACCGCGGAGCTGGTGAAATATGCCAGCAATGCCTGGCGTGCCGTGAAAATTACCTTCGCTAACGAAATCGGCAATATCGCCAAAGCTTGCGGCATCGACGGCCAGGTGGTTATGCAGGTGCTTTGCAGTGACGACAAGGTGAGTATGTCACCATATTTCCTGCGGCCCGGCTTTGCGTTCGGCGGGTCCTGCCTGCCAAAGGATCTGAGGGCGCTGCGGCACGTCGCCCGCGAAAAATCGACCGTCACCCCGCTTTTGGACGCGGTGCTCGAGGCCAATATCGGCCAGATCGCGCGCGCCGAGACAATGGTGGAAAATAGCGGCTGCAAATCCGTGGGACTTGTAGGCATAAGCTTCAAGGTGGGTACCGATGATACGAGGGAGAGCCCACTTGCCGAGCTTGCCGCGCGGCTGATTTCCAAAGGTTTCGACGTCAGGGTCTACGACCCCAGTGTCAGCTTCGCCTATGGACGTGATCTGCGCAAATCGGGGCCTGTCAACGGCACCGTTCCTGACTTGCAGGCGCGACTGGTGACCGGCATCGACGAACTCATCGCATGTTCGGATGTCATCTTGGTGGGAAACCGCTATGAAGAGACGGTCGAGCCGCTGTCTGCGGCGGCGTCCAGCAAAAGGCTGGTTGATCTGACCCGCCTTAAGCCGAACCTTCGTTCCGGCGGGCACTACCAGGGTATTTGCTGGTAAGGGGAGCGGGCGCATGTTCGGACATCTGCTCTATGTCTTGACGTTCCTCAACATAGCTTTGGCCATCCCCGCCCGTCATGTGGCCGAGAACGGCGGACTGGTCGTTGCTCTCGGTGCACTGGGACTGTGGCGATACAGCTGGGGCCTCGTCAATTTCGTAAGGGCGCAGCTGTTCATTCATGTCCGTCATCCGCGCCGCAGAGCGGTCGCGACAGATCGCTACCTGGAACGCCAGCCGGCGCATGCCTTCTTTCTGGTCACCACCTACAAGATCGCACCGGCGGTAACGCAACGCGTTTATCAGTCGGTTTTCCTCGCCGCCGCAAATTCGCGAGGCGGTGCAACGATCGTGGCCTCCGTGGTTGAAGCGGCGGACGAACGCCTCATTCGACAGCTCTTTTCTGTCATGCCGACCGGCAGGAGCAGACTGCGTCTCATCATTGATCGCATCCCTGCCACAGGCAAGAGAGACGCTTTGGCTGCGTCGCTGCGTATCATCAGCCGCAACTGCCCTGGTCGCGATGATCTCGTCGTATTCGTCGACGGGGACAGTTGTCCGCCGCATGACATCGTCGAAAGCGCCGCTCCCTTCTTCACGGATCAAAACATAGGCGCGCTGACAACGGACGAAGATTGCGACATCCCGCAGTCAGGTCTCTTTCACGATTGGTTCAAGTTGCGCTTTGCGCAACGACAGATGATGATGTCGTCGATGGGACTGTCGAAGCGCGTCTTGACCTTGACAGGCCGCCTCTCGGCTTTTCGGGCCAGGCTTGCCTGTGACGCCGGCTTCATCAAAGCTGTTCAGTCCGACTCCATCGACCACTGGCGCCTCGGCACGGTCGATTTTCTGACCGGAGACGACAAGTCGACGTGGTTCTGGTTGCTCAAGCACGGTTACGAGATGGTCTATCTTCCCGACGCTCGGTCGGTCTCGATGGAGACGCAGCCTGAACCAAGCTTTCTGCGCTCGGTGGTCGCCCTGATGCTGCGCTGGTTCGGCAACATGCTGCGCACCAACACACGCGCGATCGCGCTCGGGCCTGGCCGAATCGGACTGTTCACCTGGTGGTCATTGCTCGATCAGCGCATATCGATGTGGACGACGCTGCTCGGACCGACGACGGCGATCGTGTCAACTTTCATGATCAGCCCAGTAATCCTGCCCCTATATATCGCCTGGGTAATGTTCACACGCTATGTCCATTGCTGGATCCTGAGAAGCTTTGGTGGTTCGTTTCCGATCAGCTATCCGTTTCTTCTCTATTTCAGCCAGATCACCGGAGCGCTAGTCAAAACCTACGTGCTGTTTCGACTCGATCGCCAACGCTGGACGCGACAGTCGTCGACAACAGCCTGGAACGCCTCCCGCACTTCGGCGCGCTGGCGCGCGCTTTCTTCAGCCTATGTCCACCTGCTCGCATGCTGCTGGTTGCTGCTTGCGGCCTTCATGATCTCTGGTGCCACCATCTAGCTGATAAGGGCCAAGTCTGATGACGACCGTAGACCATCTTAACAAAGAACGAGAACGGGGATATGCCGCCAACGGCTTCGGAACGGCCGAACAGCGACCGGACCTCATCGAGGACAACGAACATCCCTTCATTCAACTGCCGTTCGCCGTCGGAATGGATGGGCGAACCTATGAGGGAACTGCAATCTCAATGGTCGGTGCAAGGGTCGCCGGACTGGCGAACAGGCACTTGGTCGGCCTCAGCAAATTCGCTGCCTTCCGGTTTAATTTCGATGGCTTCTCGATCGCCATTCCGATCGAAGTCAAGGTGACGTCCGAAAGCCTTGAAACCGGGCAGTTAACCCTGAAATTTTGCGAACCAACCGGCCCTCACATGCCGCACCTGCGCTATATTCTCAACTCCTGGCTCGCTGGTGATTACGTGCACATGAACGGCGTCATCGATGCGCCACGCAAGAGCGCGAGTGTGGCGCGTGCCCCCGGCGCACAGCCGGTGAGGCGGGCCGGTCGTTTCAGGCGGTTACTCGGAACCCTGCTTGTCGCCAGCGCATCGCTGGTGCTCGTACTCGTCGCCGCCAACGCCCTGGGCAAGCGACTTTTCATTGCCGAGGTGGCGGGCGTTTCGATTGTCGATAAAAGCACGACACCGCTGAAGGCAACTGTCGGAGGTCAGCTCGCCTTTGTCGATCGCCATGCGGTCATGGGCAAGCCAGCCTATTCCATCCTGGCATCCAATGGTGGATCGGTGACGGTCGCCATGCCCTGTGACTGCGTCATCGACAAGAGCGTGGAGAATGGGTCGACGGTTTCACCGGGAGAAACGCTCATGCTCCTGAGTAAGAAGGATGCCGCTCCCATTGTTCGCTCGAATTTTGATGCGTCCGATCTGCGCCTGTTGGCTGGCGGCGCCATTCCCAAGATCGACCTGCCCAGCGGCGAGGTGGTGCCGGCACGCGCCGAAATCGATCGCTTTGCCTTGTCAGCGGGCCAGAACGCTGCCAGTACCATCGCCGTTAGCCTTCTACCCACAAGACCCATCGATGACGCCTTGATTGGCCGACCGGTCAACGTCCGGCTCGACTCCACACCAGCCTGGGTCACGGCAGCAGTCAGGCGTGTGAAGTCAAGCCGGCTCTTTGCAGCGGAGGTCGCGCCATGACGGACTTATACCCGCTCGTTCTATGTGGCGGCATCGGTACCCGCCTTTGGCCGCTGTCGCGCGCGCATCAGCCCAAGCAATTTCAGCCGGTCGGCGGCGAGGGCTCCTTGAGCTTTTTCCAGGAAACGGTCCAGCGCCACCGCAGCGCTGCCTTTTGTGAACCCATCATATGTGTGAGCGAGAGACATTTTCAGACAACGACCCGCCAGCTCAGGGACCTTCAGTGCAAGGCGCGCGTCATCACCGAACCCGTGTCACGCAACACCGGCCCGGCTGTACTTGCCGCCGCGCTTTGCCTTATCAGCGAGAACAAGGATGCGGTGCTTGTCGTGCTGCCCTCGGACCATATGATCAGAGGCGATATCAATCGCCTCATCGTCGACATGTGTCCTGCTGCGCATGACGGATTGATCGTCACTATAGGCGTTGAACCGCGCTATCCGGAAAAAGGCTACGGTTACATCATGGATGGTGGCGAATTCGACCATTACCCGGGCCTTCACCGGGTTGACCGCTTTATCGAAAAGCCCAACGACGGATTGGCGCAGTCCCTCATCGATACCGGACTTGCTTATTGGGCCTCCGGGATCAGCATGTTCAGGGCTGATCGCATCATTGAAGAGTACCAGATCTACGATCCGGGCACATACCATGCGGTTTCTGCGGCTCTTCGCAGCGCAAAGCCCCTGCCGAGCGCGGCGGGCCTGGTTCTCGATGAGTCCTGCTTCAGTCAGGCAACGAGCCTGCCGACGGAAAAGGCCGTGTTCGAGCGCACCAGGCATATTGCCCTCGCGCCAGCCGCCATCGAGTGGGATGACGTCGGCGCCTGGAACGCCTTCCATGCAATCGGCGACAAGAGTGAAAGTGGCAACGTCGCCTCAGGCGATGTCATGCTGATGGATACCAGCGGTTCGCTTGTGCGCGGTGGTGATCGGCTGGTGGCTGTTGTCGGCATGAGCGACGTCGTGATCGTTGATACCGACGATGCCTTGCTGGTGACCAACCGCGCCAGCGCCCAGGACGTCAAGAAGATTGTCGAGCAACTGGTGTTGTTAAAGCGGCGCGAAGCCGAATGCCACCGGACGGAAATTACCCTGTGGGGCAGCTTGAGACATCTGCAGCGGGGGAGGGGGTTTACCATGGACCTCCTGAGCATTGACGCTGGCAACGCCCTTGAGATTGAGGGCGCGACAGGCATTTCAAGGATGCTTGCGGTAGTCAAAGGCAGCCTGCAACTGGTGCAGGGACGCAGCCACAAACTTATCGCCGCCGGTACCTCGCAAATGCTGGACGCGGCGATGAATGCCATGCTCATCAATCGACGCGACACGGTTGCTGAGGTCATTGAAATCAGCCTGACGATCGAAGCCGCGAACGTCTCGCCACCGCTGCATAGTCTTCAAAGCGATCTTGGAAGGATCGACTATGCATAAAGTCGCGCCGTGGCTGGTGATGCTGACGCTCTTGTGCGCTAATAAGGTCGTTGCCTCGGACCTTCCTGGCGGCAGGCATCTTTCGGCAAGCATCCTTGCGTCCCAGGCACGCAGCCCCGATATTTCAAGGGCGGACATATTGCGCTCGGCAGCCCTGCTCGGTCCATTTGCAGGCGTCCTGCCGATCGCCGTCGACCATGGCGAGGCCACACCCGGGGCCGCCCAAAGACGTCTTAGCCAGTCCAGTCTTGACCTGATGTTGCGCCGGATCAGTATCGGTGCCAGCAAGGATTTCATCGACGCCCTTGTGCGCGCACAACCGATCGCGGACGGCCCGGCGATTGTCATCGAAAGCGGCAGTTTCGGCCTGGCCGACCTCGAGGCCGAGCTCAAGGCCCGTGGCCATGACAGGTATCTGGAGAAAACACCCGCCGGTTACGTGGCGCATCGTCCCATCGTCATCTGGAACGGCGGCCGTCTTTTACTCGCGCCCAGCGAGACCCTCAGCCTCGACGGTACGAACGGTAGCTTCATTTTGAATGCAGGGGAGTTGCACGTTACCAAAGCCCACATTCAGGGCATGGCACCAGACAAAGTGAGCGCCGCCGGTTTCCGACCTTTCGTGCTGACCACCTTTACCGGGACTGCGGTCCTCAGGGACAGCAGCTTTAGCGATCTCGGTTTTGGTGCGTTTCCCGAATCATCGGGAGTAGCATTCGTCAATCAGCAGTTCGGCCTCAATGATCGCCAATCACGGGTTCAATCCAACAGTTTCGAGCGCATGGAAGGCGTGACGCTGCAGGATGTAGGCCACATCGATATCCTAGACAATCGCTTCGTCGACAGCACCGGCAGTGCTATTGTGGCCATCCATGCCCATGACCTCCTGATCGGCGGCAATGTCATTGCGCACAGCATCGACGCACACGGCATCAAGATCAGCCACGCTTCAAAGCGCGTATCCGTCAAGGGCAACGCGATTTTCACCAGCGCAGCGCAAGGCATCTACGTCAACGACGCCTCGGTTTCGATCGCAATCGACGGCAATCTTGTCGCCTTGAATGCGAACAGCGGGATTAGCGTCGACTCCGCAGCATGTGTCAGCATCAGCAACAACACCGTGCTTGCCAATGGCACGCGAGGCATCGCGATCCGCAAAAGCCTTGCAACGCAGGTTTCGGGCAATCTTATCGCCGACAATGCGCTTGCCGGGCTATCGATTGGCGAACAGTTCGACGATGATTTTTCAAAGGTGACCGGCAATACATTTGTAGCCAATCGTTTCGGACTTAGCGGTGATCAGACAGGCCTTGTCCTTTTAGCTGAAAACGACTTTGCCAAACAGCTGCCGCGCATTGGCGCCGGCGATTTTGCGGCGCTTGTCGGCGATTTCCTCGCTCAGACGGCTGCAGCCCCAGCTCAGCTTTCCGAGATAAGGGGCAAAGGCTTGCACAGCCTTTCGGGCTTTGCGGCTTTTTCGCCATATGATCTTGCGGCCTGCCCAAACAGGAAAGATAACTGACATGGTGTTTTCGTCGGAAATCTTCCTGTTCCTGTTCCTGCCGGTCTTCCTTCTGGCCTATTATGCAACACCCACGCGCTTTCGCTCGCTGACAATCCTCGTCGGATCTTATCTGTTCTATGCATGGTGGCGGGTTGACTTCCTGTTCCTGCTGTTTGGCACGACCGTCTGGGTCTATGCATTCGCCATACTGGTCGAAACTCACCGCGAGAGTGCTCGGGGCCGTTCCTATCTCAGCATCGGAATCGCTGGCTGCCTTGTCGTCCTCGGCACGTTCAAATATCTCAACTTTTTCATCGACAGCTTCGCAACCCTCGTCGGGACCGATGCGGCAGGCCTTGGAATTCATTGGCGGCTAATTTTGCCGATCGGTATTTCCTTTTATGTGTTCCAGTCGATCAGTTATCTCGTCGACGTCTATCGCGGCGCAACCCCCGCAACCCGCCGCTTCATTGATCTTGCCGCCTATAAGGCGCTCTTTCCGCAGCTGATCGCAGGACCCATTCTCCGCTTCAAGGATCTGGCGGGACAGTTCCAGTCGCGCCAGCACACACTCGAAAAGTTCGCCGACGGAACCGCCCTTTTTGTCATTGGACTTTCCAAGAAGGTGCTGATTGCTGATCCGGTTGCGCCGATCGCCAATGCGGTTTTCGCCAGCAATCATCCCACGCTCGTCGAGGCCTGGCTTGGAGCGGTTGCCTACATGATGCAACTCTACTTCGATTTTTCCGGTTATAGCGACATGGCGATCGGGCTCGGCCTGATGATGGGATTTCAGTTCACCCGCAACTTCGACTTTCCTTATATCAGCCGCAGTATCACCGAGTTCTGGCGCCGCTGGCATATTAGCCTGTCGAGCTGGCTGCGAGACTATCTCTACATACCGCTAGGTGGCAGCCGTTTCGGTCCGAGGCGAACCTATCTCAATCTTGTCATCGTGATGCTGTTGGGCGGGCTTTGGCATGGCGCGAACTGGACCTTTGTCCTTTGGGGCGGATGGCACGGGATCCTGCTTGCCATCGAGCGGGCAAGCGGATGGAATCGGCGGACCCCGATAGATTGGGTGGCGCTGCCGTTGACACTTCTGTGCGTATTGATCGGTTGGGTCATGTTCCGCGCCCCGACGGTCAAGGACGCACTTGCCATGTATGCCGGTATGATTGGCTTCAACGGCGTCGGCGTGCGTGCGCCGCTTGCGCTTGCCTTTTCGCACGAAGCCCTCTTGACCCTTGCCGCGGCATGTTTCGTCGTTGCTGCCGAGCCCTGGATCAAGGGCGAGGGCGTCGTCGTCGTGCCGTGCTCGGCCAACGGCGTGGCAACGTTGGCGCGCGCCTCACTTGCTCTGCCGCTGCTGACGACGCTTCTGGGCTTGGTCACAGTCTTGCGCTTGGCTGAGATGAGCTACTCACCTTTCCTCTATTTTCAGTTTTGAGGCTTCCATGATCTCGAACCTGTCGATTACAGTCACAAAATTGATCCTCCCCGCGCTTCTGTTCGGGTACGCGGCGGTGGCAAATGTGGATGTGAGTGAGACAGTCGCTCGCGCCTTCGCCAAGGTGCCGGAAACCGTTTCGGGTATCATGCATGGTGGGTTCACCCAGGATATCGAAACAATGTACAGGGGCGAACTTCCGCACCGACAGATCGCCGTCGAGCTGATTGGCGCTGCCCGCTACGTGATGCTCGGCGAGGGTCGGAACGGCGTTGTCGTCGGAGCCGACGGCTGGCTGTTTTCCATTGAGGAATTTCGCGGCCTCGACAAGCCTGAAATGGGAATGGCGACAAGCATTGAGCAGATATCTGCCATCGCAGAAACCTTGCGCAGCCACGGCGCCCATTTGATCATCGTGCCATTACCAGCCAAGAATGACATTTATCGCGACAAGGCCGATGAACCGCGGTTTGCCGAGGCATCCGAGGCCCGTTACGAGGCCTTCATCGCGGCGCTGGCCGCCGCCGGAATCGACTATGCCGATACCCGTGCCGCCCTGTTGGCGGCGAAGAAAACCGGTCCCGTCTTCTTGCGAACCGACACGCACTGGACGCCTTTGGGTGCCAAGACCGTTGCTTTCGAGGCGGCGCGCCAGACAGGCAAACTTCAAACTTTGGTGGCGCTCGATGATGAAAAGCCCGATGTCGTCGACGGCGACCTTGTCAAGTTCGTCACTAGTGGATCGCTTGCAAAGCTTGTTGGACTCGGCCCTGAAACCGTCATTCCGCAAAAGCCGCAAAGGGCGAGCGAGGATGTTGTGGGGGACCTGTTCGGTAACGAAGCCCAGTTTCCGGTAGCGCTTGTCGGCACTAGCTACAGCGCCACCGAGGCGTGGTCGTTTGCCAATTACCTCGAGGCGGCTTTAGGCAAGAATATTTTGAACGTCGCCGAAGTGGGACGCGGCCCAGTCTTTCCAATGCGAAAATTTCTCGAAGGCGAAACCTTCAGGGATGCATCGCCGGCGATGGTGATCTGGGAGTTTCCGGTTCGCTACTTGACCGACCCGGACCTTTGGAGCGGCGGCAAGTGACTTGAAGGAGCTAAGCGCATGCGCATCTCGATCCTTCTTTCAAACGCAATTCTCGCGGCAAGCCTCCTTGCCGGCAATCCCGGTTCCCGCGCCGAAACATCGCCGTCAAAACAAACCAAGCCGCCCCTCACGGCAAAGGAGAAGGCCGCGGAGAAACGCTACAGGAAAAGTTTTGCGCAAGGGATCACCCGCACCGATCAGTTGCCAAGCGCCCAGCTTCAATCAATCAGGAAGCGCATGATTTCGCAACGCAGCGTAGCCTATCGGGAGGTTCAGACGCTCGCCGACAAGGGCGACGGGCTTGCCGCCCTGTTTGTTGGCAAGCGACTGTCGGCCAATCCCGATCTCACCGCCGACGCCATTCATTATTACACGATTGCTTGCAGTACGGGTCGGGCGGGCGCCGTCGGGCCACTGGTGTCGCTTCTGGCGCGGGACCCCGCAAACCTCTCCGAGGCACGACTGCGTTACGCAGAAACGACGCTCCGCGACCATGCTGCGCGTGGCAACCCCGTCGCCGCAGCAGCGCTCATCAGGTTCTATAAGAGTGGGCACCCCTTCGGTCTGAACTTGAAAGTGGCAGAAGATCTGCAGCGTCAGGCCGCAAAGGGGGGCGATGGCAAGACCGCCCTTGACCTTGCTATTGCCATGATTTCCGAAGGGCTACCGGACGAGAGCGACAGGGCCGAAGCCCTGAACTATCTCCATATCGCCGAAAGATCGAATGATCTAAAGGTCAAGACGATCGCCGCGGCGGTCGTCCGCAGCCTTGAGAGTACACCGGTGACAGGCGCGTTTCAGGTCGATGAGTAAGGTCGGAGCATCAGCAATGCTTAAATGCATGTCCATTCTTGCCGGTTTGCTTTTGGTCACGTGCGCCACGATCGTACCCGCGGCATCATCGTCTGCCTATGGCTGCGCAAACCTCGAATCCAACCAGGCCCTGCCCACTCTGGAGGGCAAGGAGGGTTATTTTTATCGGGTCATGGCTGACCTTCGCATGCAGCATCCCCTCTCAAATCACATCGCGGAACTCATCGGCGCGCTCGATGAAGCACTTGCGGCGACCGGAACAACGCTTGTTTACGTACCGATTCCGACAAAGAGCCTCGTCATGCCGCAATACCTGCCCGAGGCCGCACACGAATACGGCTTTGACTATGACGTCGCTGAGTTTGCCTATAAGGACGTTGTTGAAAAGCTCAACGCGCGCGGTGTCATAACAGTTGACGTTCTGAACGCAATGAGACATTTGCCACAAGGCAAGGCGGCCTTCTTGCAGGCCGATTTCCACTGGACATCGGCCGGCGCTGAGGCGGCGGCCAAGGTCGTTGCCGAAACGATGTCGAAACTGCCGGGTTTCGCCCGCGCCACGAGCAATACGTTCGAGACGCGTCCCCTGGGGGAGATGCAGATCATCTCGACAATGCGGCGAATCCTCCAGGAAAATTGCACCAAGGCGCTACCACCAGCGGTCACCGAGGGCTATGGGACGACCGAAACAGCTCCCGCCGCCGCTGTCGACATCTTTGGTGACGCGCAGCCCGAGCAGTCCATTGTCTTGGTCGGCACGAGCTACTCGGACCTTGCCGCCGCCAACTTCGATGGGTTCCTGTCACAGTCGCTGGCGATGCCCGTTACCAATTTTGCCATTTCGGGGGGTGACCAGTTTGGTTCCATTACTTCGTACATGACCTCAGAAGCATTCCTCAATCATCGGCCGAAGGTCCTCGTGTGGGAAAATCCGATCTACAACAATCTCGGCAAGTTCGGTGACACGCCGTTGATCGAGCTTATGGCGGCCGCCCGACAAGCGTGCCGGACTGTTGACAGGACACAGATATCACCCGCCGGTGATAACGCCTTGTCGGTCTCCGTGAGCGCCGGGCAGGTTCCCGATCATGCCGTCATCTATGCCTATTCCGGCAATGATCAGAGCCGCCATGCCGCGCTCAAGTTCCGGCTGAATGACGGCCATCTTTTCGAAAGTGGGATCTGGCGCGCCGACCGTGTCGTTTCAAGCGGCCGATACTACTTCCCTGTCCGTTATTTCGGCTCGCGCGCCGCGCACACCTTTCAGCTCGCGTTTGACCAGATGTCGCTTCAAAGCGCCACGGTCAGCATTTGCAGTCTTACGGAAGGACAAACGAAATGAGAGTGCGCCAGTTAAAAATGCTTCTCACGGCATCGGCGCTGCTGCTGATCCAGTGGACATTCGCCACCGCCGACGATGCCGGTCTCTACGCCAAACCCGTCGATCCGAATTCCTCCTATGTCCGGATCGTCGATCCGCAGGCAACATCGGTGGTCATCGCTGGTCTGGCGCTCAATGATCTCGATCAGGGAATGTCCCCTTACGTGATCGTGAAGCCAGGCGAAATCGAAATGTCAATCGGGCTCGAGAAGGCAACACTCAGCACTGAGCCAGGAAAATATTACACCTATGCCCGCACCGCGGACGGCCGGGAGAAGCTCTATGTGGATGCGGTCAAGGATGACCCTTCAAAAGCGCAGGTATACCTCTACAATCTGAGCGACCTGCGCATGGCCGATCTTTTCGTTCCGGCAGCTAAGGCGGTTGCTCTCAGGAATGTCGCAGCAGGCGAGGCTGGTGCCGTTCTGTTACGGGCGCCGCTTGCATTGAGTTTCGCTATCCAGAGCGACGGTAGGACTATCCTCGAAACGGGGACTGTGGATTTGAAGCGACGATCGGGCTTTTCTATCGTGCTAACCGGAACCTCCGGCAACTATCATG
>NZ_JBBNAM010000194.1:0-17286 GCF_037994425.1 Phyllobacterium sp. | reverse complement strand
GCTTAATAGTGGCAAGCGGCTGGACTCTCTGTTCGAAGACACCGACGACCATTTGCGGATTGTCGCGCCGTGTAATGGCAGCGATGACCTTTTCACTGACCTCGAGAACGTCGCCGCCCTTGGCGATGGTACGTGCCGCCACCTGTTCGACAAGGGAATTGCCTTTGCCCGCCTTGGAATAGACGAGCGTCCGAATCGTCCAGCCGAGATCAAGCGCGTCGATGATCAGCTTCAGCCCTTCGGCGAGAAAGACGCCCTGCTGGTCGCGATACTTCTTCATCGCAAGGGCGCGCAGATCCTTGACGATCGGATTCGTCAGGCTCGTGACTTCCTTGACCTTGCCGGGGCGGGCTAATCCCGTACGGCGATGATGGTCGTCATGTCGTGTCATGTTTTGCCCCAGCGGCTGAAAAGCGAGGTGGACAGCGCGCGCTCCGACGAGCGTTCGCGCAGGATGAGTTCGCCTGACTCCACCGTACCGCCAAGACCGGTGAAAGTATCGCGCATCAGTTCATGGATCGCGAAAAACGACGCTCGGATGGAATAGGCTGTCAACACGACAGCAAGCGGATTTGGCGAGAGGATGGCCCGGCAGAGGTCAACCATATCTGGCAGATTGTCGAAGAGTTGCCAGACCTCACCGCCAGGTCCGCGACCATAGGCCGGCGGATCGAGCAGGATGATGTCGTAAGAGCTACCGCGGCGTTCCTCGCGCATCACGAACTTCATGGCGTCTTCGCAGATCCAGCGGATGGGCTTGCCTGAAAGACCGGCCACTTCCTGATTTTCCCGGGCCCAGGCAATGGCTTTCTTCGAAGCGTCCACGTGGGTGACTTCCGCGCCGGCGCGTGCGGCGACAAGCGAGGCAACGCCTGTATATCCGAAAAGATTGAGCGCTTTTACCGGCCGTTTGGCCTTACGGATCAGGCCGTCCATGTGGGCCCAATGGGTTCCCTGCTCGGGAAATACCCCGACATGCCGGAACGAGGTGAAGCGGCCATAGAACGGCAACCCGTCAAAAGCGAGCGGCCATGTTTCGCCGAGCGGTATTTTGGGGAAATGCCAACGTCCGACACCTTCTTCGTCCGTATTGCCGGTGAACACAGCGTCCGCCTTGTCCCATTCGGTCCTGTCCCAGGCTGGCAGCCAAATCGCCTGCCCCTCGGGCCGGACAATACGGTATGGCCCATATTGCTCGAGCTTCAGACCATTGCCGCTGTCAAGGAGAGCGTAGTCGTTGGAAGGTTGGGTTTCGAGAATTAGGCCCGTTCGCTCCTGCGGGCGCGTCCCGGATCGACGAACGAGCACGCGTTTCGGCGAAGCGTCCTTCGCGGCACTTTGTGCAGGCGTGTCGATGGCGGGCGTACGCACCTGTTTGGCAAATTGCGGGCGCGGCTTCGTGGGGCTCTGCCGTTGAGCAATGCCTTTCGCGGGGTTGGCCTTGGCCGCCATACCCTTCGCCTTCCTGGTCTTTCCGCCGGATGGTTTCAAACGCTGCTTTTCCTATCTGTTCCTCAAAAGGCTCTAAGCCAAGACGTGACAGGGCGAAAGCGAAATTCGAGCAGTCATGCCGCCGGAGCGGTGTTTGCCTTCTCAAAAACGAGGATTCCGGCGGCGAGATCCTCGAGTGCAGCGCCGACCGACTTGAAAAGAGTGATCTCCTCATCGGACTGACGGCCTTTGACTGTCCCGCGCGTCAGATCGAACAGATCGCCGATGACGTGTTCCTCGCTCACGGCACCCGTCTTGATCGGCTGCACGATATCACCCCCTTCTTTCATGGCACCATCCTTGGTGTCGACAAAGACGCGGGCGCGCCTGATGCACTCATCGTCACTCTCGCGCATGGCCGGGGTGAACGCACCGATGAGGTCGACGTGCGCGCCAGGTTTCAGGTGCCTGCCGAGAACCAGCGGTTCGGTCGAAAGTGTCCCCGCGGTTATGATGTCGGCCTCGGCGATCGCGGCATCCTTGTCGGAAACCGCTTTCGCATTGAAGCCTTCCGCGGCAAGCTCAGCGGCCACCTTTTCAGCATTTGGCACGTTGCGATTCCAGATCGAGATCTCCTTGATGGGTCGCACAGCGCTGTGCGCCCGGGCGAGAAAACCGGAAAGCGCGCCCGCGCCCAGTACGACAAGCTTCGACGCCTGTTCGTGCGCAAGGTAGCGGGCGGCAAGGGCCGATGCACCGGCGGTGCGCCACAGGGTTAGCCGCTGTCCATCGATGAGCGCCTTGGGTTCGCCGGTCTTGCCGTCGAGAAGGAGGTAAACCCCCATCACTGCCGGCTTCGCCAATGCGCCGTTGTCTGGCGATACCGTGACGATCTTCACCCCCATGTAACCCTTGGAGGAGTCGCCGAGCGCTTCGAAATCCGACCACGCGGGCATAAGCAGCAAGGTCGATGCCGCGCCGTCCGGCCGTTCAACTGTGTGGTGATGGCGGACGGGCTGGATGACACCCTGACGGAAGGCCTGTTGGATGGCGTCTATCATGTCCGGCCAGTTCAATAGCCTGTCGACCTCGGCCGGGGAGATCAGTTTCATTACTTGTTCCTTGGGTTTGCTTGGGTTTTTGTTACCCTAATGAAGCGAGGGAAGGTTCGGGGTCGCACCCGTCTCGGCGGATGCTTTCTTGGCTTCCTTGCGCAGAAGTTCCGCTTCGAGTTTACGCTGGCGCGACAGTTTTCTATGTTTGCCCTGATTGTACCAGGTGGCGAAACTGCCGAGGATGAGTCCAGCGATCAGAGCTGCAAAGAGCCACACGAAAAGCGGAGCGGTATAGGAAAGCGCAGGGTTGCCCGGATTGAAGGGATCGATGGTGAGGGTTACGGCGCCGCGGTTCGCGACTGACAGCGCAATGAGAACGACGGCAAGCGGCACCAGCACGAGGACGACGATAATGCGATTGATCATGCTTTCCTCCCGGCGCGCTTCACTCGCCCGTTCGATGAACCTCAGCTATTGGTATTGAGACGGTCGCGAAGCTCCTTGCCGGTCTTGAAAAAAGGCACCCATTTCTCTTCGACTTCGACGCTTTCGCCGGTACGCGGATTGCGGCCGCTGCGCGCAGGACGGTTCTTCACCGAGAACGCGCCGAACCCGCGAAGCTCGACGCGATTGCCTTCAGCCAGTGCATCCGTGATCTCATCGAAGATGGCGCCGACAATATTCTCGACGTCGCGCTGAAACAGATGCGGGTTGCGGTTGGCAATGATCTGCACGAGCTCTGATTTGATCACAGCGAGTTCCCTTTCGGTTCAAGATCAGGAGGACATTGGCAAAGGCCCCTACCTTAAGACTATGTCACTGATCTTATATGTTTAATATCTCTTATTGCGCCCCGACAGGCTTGCCGTCAACGTGCCAAACAGAAATGAGTCCGTCAAGGAACATGCGGTCTCCGGTGAGCTGATTCAGCATTCCAGCGCTTTCTTCGGGAATACCAAGATAGCGGGCGAGCATTTTCGCCGCAGAATCGGAGAAGAAGAGGCTAAGCGACGATTTTTCCACGGGCTTCCATTCGACAACCGGCAATTTTTCGTTGACACCCTTGGTTTTGAGCCAGCCGATCGCCGTATCCTCGCCGCCAAGTTCATCGATGAGCTTGTTGGCGATGGCTTGCCGGCCGGTAAAGACCGATCCATCCGCCAAAGCCAGGGCCTGCTCATGGGTGAACTTGCGCCTCTCCTGAACGAGACCAACGAACCAATCATAGGAGTCGATGATCATGCGGTGGATCATCTCCTTGGCTTCGTCACTGGCGGGATTGAAGAAATTGGGTTCGGCCTTGAGCGGGCTCGACTTGATGGTCTCGACCTTGACGCCGAGCTTGGTGAGCAGCTGCGAAATATCCGGATACTGGAACAGTACGCCGATGGAGCCAATGATCGAAGACTGGCGGGCAACGATATGGTCGGAAGCGCTGGCGATCATGTAGCCGGCCGAGGCCGCGAGCGTGCCGACTTGCGCCACGACGGGTTTTTTGCCGGCGAGCTTGCGAACGGCCTCGTAGATCGCTTCTCCCCCTGCTGTTGTTCCGCCAGGGGAATCGACGGACAGAATAACGCCCTTCACGGCTCTTGAATCCGCAATGTCCTTGAGGCGTTTGAGCAATTCCTCATTTTCGAAGATCGTGCCCTCAATGCGCACCTTGGCAATGTGCGGCGCCGACCTGCCGGAAAACCCATCTGACCCGGCCATCGAGAAATAAAACAAAATCAATGCAAGAGCGACAATCAGCAGCGTGAATATGCGCCAGAAGGTCAATTTTCTGCGTAGGCGCCGTCTGTCAATTATTGCGTCAGCCGTGTTTGCCATCGTCTTATCCATTCGTTCTCAAGGTCGGTATGAACAATCTTCTGCGATATCGGGACAGTGAAGTCTAGGGCCTGATTCTATTCGTTGCTCCCGGCCCTCGGCGTCATTATATGTACTTGGACCTTGTATCTCGCTCGCCGACGGCATACGTGTGGGCTCCGGTGCAACTTGCGCGATATGTATTCGCCCATTTCATCGAAAAATAACCATATTGGCGTCCAAGTAGCCACACTATTGTAATCCGTAGTAGCAGCAAGGCCCATGTCACTTCAGAGAAACGATACGCATTCGCACGTCGTCCATGCTGCTGCTGGTGTTGATCACCATGCGGAGGTGGCACGTCAGTTTGCGGCTTCCGACAAGGATACGACGGTTTTTCGCGCCGCAGAGCGCCATTCACGGCGCGTGCGCTTCCTGAAATTTGCATTGCCTGCGGCTGCGCTTATCGGTGCTGCGGTCTTCTCCTGGTACACGTTCTTCTCGACGACCAGCATGCCCAGCAACATCTCGCTTGAGAATGCCGCACTGGAGAACGGTAAGCTTGTGATGACAAATCCGAAGCTCGACGGATTTACCAAGGACAAGCTTCCTTACAAGATGAGCGCCGTGAAAGCGTTGCAGGAAGTCGGAAACACCAACGTCATTTCGCTCCAGGGCATTAGTGCCGAGCTCCCTCTCGGCAAGGACATGCGTGCGACGGTCCAGGCCAAGTCGGGCGTGTTCGACAACGCCAACCGGCAATTGAAACTCGACAGCGACATCAACTTCACGACGTCCGATGGTATCACTGCGCAGATGAAGTCGGCAGATATCGATATTGCGGGCAATTCCATGTCGACAAATGATCCGGTCATTATACGCAACAGCACTTCAAGTATTACCGCGGATACGATGCAGATCAGCGAAAGCGGCAAGGTAATGACCTTTGAGAAGCGAGTAAGGCTTGTCATTCAGCCCACAAAACGGCAAGAAGGTACAGACGCAGTCAAATCAGTCGAGTAGTATTGGCGCTCGCTCACTGACTTTGTGGGAATATCCGAATTTTAGGAGAGAATATGATGTCGCGCGGGGCAAGACTGATTAGCATTTCGACCGTTGCATTAGGATTGTTGGCATCATCGATGATCGCTGCGGCCATTGCGCAGGAGAATGCGCCCGGCGGTGGTATCAAGCTCTCGGGTGATCAGCCGATACAGATCGACGCCGACAAGCTTGTCGTCCACGACAAGGAAGGTACCGCTACTTTCACGGGCAACGTCACGGTCGTCCAGGGCGCGACGCTGCTCAAGGCCGGCTCGATGATCGTCTACTATATCAAGAAGAAAGAGGGCGACCCCGCGCCTGCAGCAGACGCGCCGAAGTCCGGCGGCCTTGGCGGCTCGCAGGACATCGACCATCTCGAGGTCAATGACAAAGTCTATGTCAAATCCAATGATCAGGTGGCAACCGGAGATCACGGCACTTTCGACATGAAGACGGAAGTGCTTGTGCTGACCGGAAACAAGGTCGTTCTGACGCAAGGCGACAACGTTGCTGTCGGCTGCAAGCTGACCGCGCAACTCAAGACCGGCGAAGCCCAGCTAGAAAGCTGCAAGAGCGGCCAGACCGGACGTGTTTCAATTGTGGTCGCGCCCAACAATCAACCAAAGAATTGAACCGGCGGAAAAGCTTTAAGTGTCATTTTTTTCACGTCGCACATCAAGCAAGAGCGCCGCGCGGCCCGACTCTAGTCTTTCGCATGAGATGCGCCCTGCCGATCCGGCCGCCATCGATCGCATGAAAGGCACGCTCGTCGCGCGCGGAATCACCAAGGGCTATAATGGTCGCCAGGTCGTGAACGGGGTTTCGTTCGGGGTTCGCGCTGGTGAGGCGGTCGGCATTCTTGGTCCTAATGGGGCGGGCAAGACCACTTGCTTCTATATGGTGACGGGCCTCGTTCCAGTCGACAAGGGTACCATTGAGATCGACGGGTTCGACGTAACGACCATGCCGATGTATCGCCGGTCGCGCCTCGGTATCGGCTATTTGCCGCAGGAGGCCTCGATTTTTCGGGGGCTTTCGGTAGAAAACAACATCAAGGCAGTTCTCGAAATTGTCGAGAAGGATCGCAGCGCACGCGCCCAGGAACTCGATTCTCTGCTGGAAGAGTTTCATATCGCGCATTTGCGTAAAGCACCCGCGATTTCGCTTTCTGGCGGTGAACGCCGTCGTCTTGAAATCGCCCGTGCCTTGGCATCCCGGCCAAACTTCATGCTGCTCGACGAGCCTTTTGCCGGTGTTGACCCGATTGCGGTTGCGGACATTCAGCAATTGGTTAGGCATCTGACTGGGCGGGGCATTGGCGTTCTCATTACCGACCACAATGTGCGCGAGACGCTGAAACTGATCGACCGGGCCTATATCATCCACGCCGGACAGGTGCTGACGCATGGAAGACCGGACGAAATTATTGCCAATCCCGATGTTCGGCGGCTCTACCTTGGAGACCAGTTCAGTCTCTAAGCCTGCAACTTTTGCGTGATTCGGCGCACGAGACGCGCAATTTTCCGGGTTTGCCGATTCAAAAATGCCGCAGCCGAAGGTTTTTGAGCTCCTTGCGATTGACAAGCAAGGATTGGGCCAGTTGTGTACTTCCGCAAGGACTTTCGTACAGGAGTGCCCCCGTCCTCATGGCTTTGACGCCGAAACTCGATCTCAGGCAAACCCAGGCATTGGTGATGACGCCGCTGCTCATGCAGTCGATTCGATTGCTGCAGTTGACTCACGTCGAGCTTGAGCAGTTCATCGAGCAGGAAATCGAGAAGAACCCGCTGCTCGATCACGACGAGTCAAATGGCGATTATCTGGGGATCGAGGAAAGGGCCTATCCTGCAGACCGCAGTCCGGCGGAGGACAGCGAATTCGGCAGGGCATCCGCGATCGATCTGGACGCGCGGGACGAACGCCCCAACGGTGCGGACGATCATTGGCTGGCAAGCGGCGAGACGATCAGCGCAGGCTCCATGTCCGAGACCTTCGACAGTTCACTTGAGAATATTTTTCCGGACGATCCCGGGACTCATGACCTGATAGCCGGCGACCTTGCTTCCCAATGGAAATCGTCGATGGGGGACGGCTATCTTTCTTCGGGCGGCGAGGGCTTCAACCTCGAACATGTCACGGCATCTCCATTGACCCTGCGTGATCATCTTGGTGAGCAGATTCTCTTTACATTTGAAAGTGCCGCCGATCGCCTCATCGCCGCCGAACTTGTCGACCATCTGGACGAGATGGGATATCTGCGCGCCGACATCGACGAAATCGCCGAAAGGCTGGCGGTCGAGGCCGCGCATGTGGAACGACTGGTCTTCGCCATGCAGGGCTTCGAGCCGGTTGGGCTCTTTGCCCGCGACCTCGCAGAGTGTCTTGCCATTCAGCTTCGGGCAAAAAATCGACTCGATCCGGCCATGCAGGCCCTGTTGCAGAATCTGGAACTTCTGGCGAAGCGCGACTTCCACACCCTCAAGAAGCTCTGCCAGGTGAGCGAGTCGGACATTCTCGACATGCTGCGGGAAATTCAGCTGCTCGATCCCAAGCCGGGCACTGCATTTTCGTCAGGCGTCGCAGACAGCATCGTTCCGGACGTACTCGTCGATCTGGCGTCGGACGGGACGTGGAGGATAGAGCTCAACCCCGACGCTCTTCCGCGGGTGCTCGTCAACCACAGCTATTATGCCACTTTGTCCAAGGCCAAGGCTTCTCCGGCGGAAAGGACCTTTCTCAGCGAATGCCTGCAGACTGCCAATTGGCTAACCCGCAGTCTCGATCAGCGTGCCCAGACGATCCTCAAAGTTGCCAAGGAGATCGTGAGGCAGCAGGAACAGTTCCTCCTGCAAGGCATCGCGCATTTGAAGCCGTTGAACCTGCGCACGGTTGCGGATGCCATCGGTATGCATGAATCGACCGTCAGCCGGGTTACTGCCAACAAATACATGCTAACCAAGCGCGGCGTTTTTGAGCTTCGCTATTTCTTCAATGCGGCCATCTCGGCCACCGAGGACGGCGAACAGCATTCTTCGCAATCGGTTCGCCACCAGATTCGCCAGCTCATCGATGCCGAGAAACCAAATGAGATACTTTCCGACGATACACTGGTTGATCTCCTGAAGGAGCACGGGATCGACATTGCCCGGCGCACTGTGGCCAAGTATCGCGAGGCCATGAGCATTGCTTCGTCCGTACAAAGGCGGCGGGAAAAGAAAGCGCAGGCTTCTGTGCGCAAGAAAGACCCGGGCTCTAGATTACTCCATCACTCAGGTGTAGACTCTTTTTGAGTGGGTGGATGAACCGGGCCAAAGAAGTCCGGTCAGGGAGTGAGAAGCGCCGGTACTTTGCGACGGTCGGAGCGAAAGCGCGCGTTTGGACATGAAGAATCAGCAAGCGAAATGTGATGAAGCGCTCGTACGGTTTGCGGGATGCCTTTGCTCGTCTTCCAACATCGGTGTAGATTGGTTTGGTAAACGGAAATCACAACGAAGGTGAGCTATCATGAGTCTGCGTGTATCTGGGAAACATATGGACATTGGCGACGCGTTCCGCATCCGGATCGAAGAACGGATCGGTGAGATGGTGGCCAAGTACTTCGATGGCGGATATACCGGCCACGTCACAGTGGAAAAACAGGGTTCAAGATTCATCGCAGACTGCCTTGTCCGTCTGGATACCGGCACGGTGCTCCAGGCGGCTGGAGAGGCTCAGGACCCGTTGCTTGCTTTCGATGCTGCGGGCGAACGTGTGGACAAGCGGTTGCGGCGCTACAAACGCCGTTTGAAATCCCACCAGGCGCCGGGTTCGAACGGTGTTTTCGATGACGTGTCCTATCGCGTCATGGCACCGGTTCCCGACGATGACGAGGAATTTCCGGAAGACTACGCGCCAACGATCGTTGCTGAAACGTCGATGGCGCTTCGAAGCATGAGTGTGGCCTCGGCGGTGGTCGAGCTCGATTTGAAGGACAGCCCTGTGGTCGTCTTCCGCAACTCTGGAAGTACTCAGGTTAATATTGTATATCGCCGCCCTGACGGAAATATCGGTTGGATCGATCCATCAACCGTGGCGGGTCAAAACATGGCCCGTGGATAAATAAACATGAACTACTGTCCGCGCCCGATTATGGGCGCGGACGGTAACTGGAAGGAAGAGAGATAATGGATCTGGGTGATCTCATTCAGCCCGACGCTGTCCTGCCCGCATTGAAAGTCAATTCCAAAAAGCAACTTCTGCAGATCATGTCGGAAAAGGCAGCTGCCTTGACCGGTCTGAGCGAGCGTGAGGTCTTTGAGACGGTCTTGCAGCGCGAGCGCCTTGGTTCGACAGGCGTAGGCAACGGAATTGCGATCCCTCACGGCAAGCTCACGAGCGTGAAGCGCATCACTGGCGTTTTTGCACAACTCGATGCGCCGATCGATTTCGAAGCGCTCGACGATCAGCCCGTTGACATCGTCTTTCTGCTGCTTGCCCCGGAAAATGCCGGCGCAGATCATCTGAAGGCACTGTCTCGCATCGCCCGGACGCTGCGCGACCCCGAGCGCGTCGCCAAGCTCCGCACGGCCCATGACGCAAACCTGATCCACGAGCTTCTCACGGCCCAGCCAACATCCAATGCAGCCTGATGTCCGGAGACCGCCCTGGCGGCCTCCCTTTGATAAGATCGCGGCGCAAGCCAAAGAATTGGGTCAGTCGTAGACTCAGCGTTTCCCGTTCAGCCCTAAGAAGTCCGATTGATCTTCCGGGCGTAGAGTTCGAGCCGGTGGTGCACGATATCGTAGCCGAGCGACCGGGCAATTTCTTCCTGTAACTGCTCGATTTTCTCCGATTTGAACTCGATCACGGCCCCTGTATCGATATCGATCAGGTGGTCGTGGTGCTCGCCACGCGCCTGTTCGAAACGCGAGGGGCCGCCACTGAAGGCGTGCCGGTGTATCGCCCCCATCTCCTCCAGAAGGTTCATCGTTCGATAAACGGTGGACAGCGAGATGCTGTCGTCGATCTCAGTGGCGCGATGGAAAATCTTCATCGCGTCCGGGTGGTCTTCGGTGGATGTCAGGATATCGAGAATGATGCGCCTCGGGCGGGTGATGCGGATGCCTGCCTTGCGCAACTCCTTCTCGTAATCTGGCTTCTGATTCATCGCATTCTTCATGCCGCGATTATGCGCCAAATCAGGTTCAGTTGCAAAGATTCTCAACTGGAATTTTATGCGGGGAGATCGGCAGATCGTTTGGTGCCGCCAGCGTAGGCCGGCGGCACCAAAGCGCTCATTTTGCCGCAGTAGAGACGGCGTCGATCGATATGCTGCCAGCGGGCACCTCGACAACAACCTTGTGTTCCCCAGATGTTTCGAGCGGAATGCCGCTATCGGCCTTGGCAAGTTTCTTGCCGTTGACGGTGATCTTCTTGCCGCCCTTTGTTGCAGGTCGCACCTCAACGGAGTACGTGGCATCGCCGTTGCGAAGGACAAAGCCGAATCCATCCCAATCCGAGGGGAACGCGGGATCAACGAACAGACGATCGTTCTGGCGGCTAATGCCAAGGATGCCTTCCGTTGCGACGCGGTAGAGCCAGCCCGCCGAGCCAGTGTACCAGGTCCAGCCACCGCGCCCGCGCATCGGGTCGACCGAATAGACGTCTGCGGCAACGACATAGGGTTCGACGCGATAGAGTTCGGCCTTCTCCGCACTGAGCGCGTGGTTCACCGGATTGAGTTTCTTGAACCAGCGATAGGCTTCGTCCGCGTCGCCGAGCTTCGCCATGGCGAGGACAGCCCAGGTCGCGGCATGTGTATATTGCCCGCCGTTCTCGCGAACACCGACCGGGTAGCTCTTGATATAGCCCGGATCATGCCGAGACTTGTTGAATGGCGGCGTGAACAGTTTGATGATGTCGACGTCGTCATCGATCAGATGTTTCGCCACCGATTGCATGGCCTGGCGCGCACGCGCCGGCTCGCCATAGCCAGAAAGAACGCTCCAGGACTGGGCGATCGAGTCGATCTTGCATTCTTCGCTCTTCTTGGAGCCAAGTGGCGCACCATCGTCAAAGTAGCCGCGACGATACCATTCCCCATCCCAGCCATCCTTTTCGAGGGATGTCTTGAGACGTTCGATATGTGCTTCCCAACGCTCGATGCGGGCTGTGTCCTTGAAGGTCCTGGCAATAGGTAGGACGTCTCGTAGTGTGCTGATGAGGAACCAGCCTAGCCAGACGCTCTCGCCCTTGCCATCTTCACCGACCCTGTTCATGCCATCATTCCAGTCACCCGTAAGCATCAAGGGCAGGCCATGTGCTCCGGTCCGCGCTATGGCGAGATCCAGGGCGCGGGCAGCATGTTCGTAGACGCTTACCTTCTCGCTGGAGATCGTCGGTTGGTAGAATGCATCATGTTCACCCTCTTCGAGCGCTCGGCCATCAATAAAGGCAATTTGCTCGTTGAGTATGCTCATGTCGCCGGTGACCTTGGTATAATGGGCGATTGCATAGCCGAGCCACACGACGTCATCGGAAATTTTCGTGCGAACACCAGCCCCCGTTGTCGGTAGCCACCAATGCTGGACGTCGCCCTCCTTGAACTGGCGAGCCGAAACGTTGAGGACCTGCTTCCTCGCGAGCGACGGATCGAGAATCAGCATGGACAGCGTATCCTGCAACTGATCACGGAAGCCGAAGGCGCCGCTTGCCTGGTAGAAGGCTGATCGCGCCCAGATGCGGCATGCGAGACTCTGATAGGGCAGCCAGCGGTTGACCATCAGGTTGAATGCCTCATCGGGCGTTTCGACCTGCAATCCACCAAGGAACGATGCCCATAGCGATTTTGAGGCAGACAGCGTCTCATCAAATGGCTGCTTGCTCTGCTCGCGCAGAATGCGGCGTGCCTCATCAGGGCCGCTTGAGTCGCCCATATAGAACAGAAGTTCTTTCGTCTCGCCGGCAGCGAGATCGATATCGATGTTGAGCGCAGCGCAGGGATCGCCTCCGGCCTCTACGACATTGGAAAGGGTCTTCGCCTGCAGAACCGCCACTGGCCGGTCCACAGACCCAAGCGCACCAAAGAACTCTGCGCGATCCGATGTAACCGAGTTCGGCTTCATGCTGGTCGCGAAGAAGGCCACATTGTTGCGGCGGTCAATGCCATAGGGATTGCGGGCAAAAAGAACGCCAGTTTCGGCGTCCCACGAAGGCACGATGAACGGAGCGGTCTTCGCACGGGAATTGCCGAGCATCCACTCGACAAAGCCGTAGACGCGCAGGCGTTTCGTCGAACCGCCATGGTTGGTGATCTTCAGCCGCGACACACGCACCGGCATCTCGACATGAATGGTGTGCGTGAGTTCAAGACCAATATTGCCGTGGCGCGAAAGGAATGTGGAATAGCCCTGGCCGTGGCGTGTTTCGTACTGGACAGACGGGTCACGCAACACCGATGCGGTGGGTGCGAAGGCGACATTCTTGTCGAGATCGACCACATATATGGCTTCGCCCGACCGGTTGATCACCGGATCGTTCGACCACTGCGTCAGTTGGTAGTCGCGGCTATTGCCGGACCATGTAAAACCGGCGCCCTCTGCCGCCACGTGGAAGCCAAACGTTGAATTCGAGATCACGTTGATCCAGGGTTGCGGCGTCTGAATGATGCCGCCGAGACGGACAACATATTCGCCGCTCTTCAAGTCAAAGCCGCCAAAGCCGTTCCAGAATGCGAGGTCATCGCCCGATATCTTCGGGCTTCGCGTACGCATCAACTGCGTCGGCGCCGGCGCAATGCTCCTCATCTCTTCAAGACCCGTATCGGCCGTGGCGACCGACTTGCCCGTGGCCGTCTCCGCTGCGGGCGCGAGATCGGCGATCAACCCTTCCATGCGCTTCAATTGCTCGGACAAGGAGCCGTTCTGCGCATGCATAACGATCCGCGCCGAGGCGAGCAGCGTGTTGTAGCTGGCGTCGCTCATCTGATCGCGGCGGACGGTGAAGATGTGAACGCGCGGCCCAAGTTGCGCACCGCGGGCCCGGCTGTTCTCGCAGATGGCTTCAAGCCCGCGCTGGAAATCCTGGGCATAGGAGAAAGAGCGCTCGTTGATGACAACGACATCGACGACCAGGCCTTTCGCGCGCCAGTATTCATGGGCGCGCAACACGTTCTTCAGCGTCTCCATGTCCGCTTCGTCATCGATGCGCAGCGCAAGGATCGGGAAGTCGCCGGAAATCGACATGGGCCACAGTTCTGACTGACTGCCAAGGCCGCTTGCGATGCTTTCAGACGGCATGCGCAAAGCCTTGTCCGGATAAATAAGGCTGGTTGCGACGCGCTGGAATACCTGCGCCTCATCGGGGTTGATGCCAATATGGTGCAGGCGAACCTGGGAACTCGTCCAGGAGAGCGAGAATTCGCGCGCGAAGCAGTCCGGGTGACGGAAGCGCCCGACAACATCTTCAAGTTCCTGGCGGTTGGGACGCACGAGCGTCCAGAAGACGAGGGTCACTTTCTTATGAGCCGGCACGCGGACGCGGCATCGCAACGATGCGATCGGGTCGAGCACGAAGCCATGCGAGCCGCTGAGCGTTGCTCCCTCGTCGAATGCCGCAGGATTACGCAGCGTGCGGCCGCGGCCGATGAAGGCCCGCCTGTCAGTCTCCGCCTGGACCTCGCGCATCGAACCTGTGCTGTCGCTGACCATGTGGGCGACGTGGATATCCGGCTCGTCATTGTTGCGCTTGCGGCGCGTCGCATAAATCGTGTCGCCACGCTGGTTGATCTCAGTCTCGACGAACATCTTGGCAAACGCCGGGTGGGCCGTATCCGTGTCCTCATTGGTCAATACGAGTTCGGCATAGGACGTCACCTCGATGATGCGGTCCTTGGTGCCGGTATTGGTGATGATGATACGCCGGCCTTCACCGTCGGAGTCGGACGCGACGATGGTTTCCACCGTCGTGTGCAGGGTGCCGGTTTCCTTGATGAACTCGGCCTTGTAATCGGCGAAGATCGTCATGCTCTTTTCGCCGGGGACCCGTACCGGATCACCGGTCGCCGACCACCAGTCGCCGCTTTCCATATCCCGCAGGAACAGGAAGGTGCCGTAGCCGCTTTCGAGAATGTCAGGCTGGAATCTGGTGATCGCTAGCCCGTTCCAGCGGCTGTAGCCGCCGCCATTGGCGGTGACCATTACCGAATAATGGCCATTCGACATTACCTGCGTTGCGCGCGGGGCGCTCAGCGGGTTTTCGATGATATGGATCGAGGGCGTTTCTTCGCTGCTCTCGACGGCCTTGCGCATCGGGTTCTCGGCCTTGGCCTGGAGAACCGGGATCTCGCGCGGCGCCTTTTCCTGCAGCAGCAGTTCGGCCGCCTCGATCACAGGATCTGAGTGGAAGCGCTCCCGCATGCGGCCTTCGAAGACGACGTTGTTGACCGCGACGATAGACATGCCGTGGTGGTGGGCCATGTAATTGCGGACGACCGCGTATTCCTCGCCCTCCCGAACACGCGACTTGGTGAAGTCGACGGCGTCATAGAAGCCGTACTGCCCAAGGGCGCCGAGGTCGCGCAGGCGTCTCAGGTTTTTCACCGCTTCAGCCGGCTGATACTGGCTGGCCATGATGCTGGCGTAGGGGGCCACGACATAGTTCTTCGACAGGCCGCGCTTGAGGCCAAGCGTCGGTACACCGAAGTTCGTGTATTGATAGTTCATTTCCGGGTCGCGCGCATTGTAGGCAGCTTCCGAAATTCCCCAGGGAAGATCCTTCGACTCGCCATACTCGATCTGCCGCTGCACGATGAGCTTGTTCGTCTGGTCGAGCATGCTGCCGAGCGGCTCGATCATGACCAGCGGCGGCATGAGATATTCGAACATCGAACCCGACCAGGAGATCAGGGCGCCGCGCCAGCCGACGGGAACGAGCAGGCGTCCAAGGCGGAACCAGTGATCGACGGGGATATCGCCCTTGGCAATGGCAAATAGGCTTGCGAGGCGGGCTTCCGATGCCAGAAGGTCGTAGCAGCTTGCATCAAGTTCGTTGGTTTCAACACGGAAGCCGATCGAGAGCAGGCGGCGTTCCTTGCGTTCAAGGAAGGTGAAGTCCGTGTCGAAGGCCAGCTGGCGGGCGCGGGTCGCAAGCGTTACCAGGCGCTCGCGCAGGACGTCCGTGCCCTCGTGCGAGCCGATGGCATCGTCCGTATGGGCCTGACAGGTCTTGACGAGAAGTAGCGCCCACTCGTTGGCGGTAACGCTGGCGGGGCTTTCGAGCTCGCCGTGCAATTCCTCGGTGAGGCGCTGGATATCCCCGGCAAAGAGCGAGAGGTTGATTGTGCGCAGCGACGCTGTTTCAGGCTCCTCCTTGATGGTCGTGATCGCGCGGCGGAAGTTCGCCACACGCTCCTCAAGACGGCGACGCAGCGGCCGCAGCACCCGGCGGTCATCGGGAATATCGTTGATCGCCTCTTCGAGGATGTCGCTGACGTCGAGAACCCCATCGAGATCGCTCTGGAGGTAGACCGATGGAGCCTCGGCCCATTTTTCAAGGGCGGATGAAAGGGCAACGAGATGGCCGGCGAGGTTGCCACTATCGACAGCCGAAACGTAGAGCGGGAGCAGCGGCCGCAATGTCGTCGTCTCGTACCAGTTGTAGAGATGGCCGCGATACTTCTCCATCTTCTCGAGCGTGGTGAGCGTCTGGTCGATGCGGGTCAGCGTTTCGTTAAACCCTATCCAGCCGAAATCGCGCGCCGCAACGGTCGACAGAAGGTACATGCCGATATTCGTCGGGGACGTGCGTGTCGCGATGACCGGATGCGGGTCCTCCTGGAAATTGTCCGGAGGAATGTAGTTCTGTTCCTTGGTCACGAACGTATCGTAGTAGTGCCACGTGCGCCGCGCGATGCGACGCAGTTCGCTCTTGTCCGAGGAGCGCACGTTGAGGTCATCGAGAGGCTTGGCCGACCGGCTGACCAGCCAGGCGATCATCGGCGATAGGAACCAGATCACGGCGAAGGGTACTGCCAGGAACCATGCGCGGCTGTGGCCTGCGAGCGGAAGGCCGATGGCGATAACCGCTACGACGGTCGCCGGCCACATCAACTGGATATAGTATTGGAGTGTATCCGGCGAACTCGTCTTGGCCTGGGCGGCCGCCCGCCACTCAAGCAGATGCTTGCGCGACACGAAAAGGCGATAGAGGGTGCGCACGATCGCATCGCCCATCAGCACGGCCATGTTGGCGAGGAACGTAATGCGCAGGGCAATATCGGCCGCGCCGGAGAAAATGTCGGTAAGGATCGCCTGGAAATGCCCCTTGAGAGACAGGTTCATGTCGGTGGGCACGAGGTTGGTGAAAAGGATCATCGTCGGCACGATGAACATGCTGAAGATAAGGAAGCACAGCCAAAGCGTGGCAAGACCCGGCGGAAGCAGTGTCCATCCCGCAATGGCCGCGATCAGCCAGAAGATCGACGCCAGCGAGCGGCGCAGATTGTCGACCATCTTCCAGCGCGTAACGGCCGTTACGCCAGGCTTGGTGCTGAAGAGATAGGGAAGCAGCTGCCAGTCGCCGCGCGTCCAGCGATGGTGGCGCGAAATGTCGACATTGTAACCCGTGGGATAATCTTCCACCACTTCGACGTCGCTGACGAGGGCGCTGCGCGCATAGCCGCCTTCGAGAAGATCATGGCTGAGAACCGAATTCTCGCCGATCTTGCCGTCAAGCGCAGCTTCGAAGAAATCGACGTCGTATAGCCCCTTGCCGGTGAAGGTGCCTTCGCCGAGCACGTCCTGATAAACGTCGGAGACCGCGAAGACATAGGGGTCGATGCCGCGGTTGACTGAAAATACGCGCTGCAGGAACGAGGCGTCGTCGCCGGTGGTGAGCGAGGGTGTCACGCGGGGCTGCAGAACGGAATAACCGCTGATCACGCGGCCGGATTTTGCCCTGTAGATCGGAC
>NZ_JBBNAM010000193.1:0-13525 GCF_037994425.1 Phyllobacterium sp. | reverse complement strand
AAGCCGCTCAAGGGCTGCACGGAGCTCAAAAGCTGGGCGATGCGGATCGCCCGGCGGGCCGGGATGAAGAAGGCCAAAGTTGCGCTCGCGCGCAAGCTTGCGGTGATCCTGCACCGCATGCTCGCCGATGGAACCATGTTCAACGCCGCGGATAAGACGATGACGGCGGCCGCCTAACAAAGGGGAGAACAACAGTATTCGGGTGGGTCACGACACCAAGCCCTCCTGAAGCGAAGTCCCGTTGCCGGGACGATGGATCAGGTCAGACCGCAACAGCCTGCGTGGCATCGTGATCACGCGTCACTAGATTGGTCGGCCTTATCCTCTTCAGAATCCATCAGGTGGCGGTCGCGCACCGACCCCGTACAGAAGCAAGACCCCGGCAACTGGACGACGCAAAAAGGGATTGACCTATCGAGGCCCGTTACAGAAGAGACGCCACGTTTACTAATCACTGCCGGTTTTTGAACAGCGAGCGATTTACAGAAAAAGAATATACAATCGAACATTGGATAGATATTTGGTTCCCGTTGGCAATTGTGGAAGATTTGCATGAATAACCCCAAGACCCTCGATGATCTGGTCAATCCATCGCCCGAGGACATCATCCGGTTCGTAGCTGAACAGCACCGCCTGGCCGCTGAGGATCTGATAGGCAGATCACGTAGGGCAGATATCGTCGAGGCGCGCGACATCGCCGTCGAAGAAATGTATGTGCGGTTGCGGCATATGAACCTGACGGATATCGGGATCAAGCTAAACGGCCGGAACTACGCCACGATCAAGGCTGCGCTCGAGCGGCGCAAGATTGATGTGCCGATCTCCGGCATTATTGACAGGGAAGTCGTGGTTGAGGATGCAAAGGCTGGAATGTCGATCGAGGATATGGCTTACAAGCACCACTGCTCGCGTCACAGCATTCAAAGGATCCTATACGGCGCCAAGGCTCAATTGAACCCTGACGCCGCGGAAGTCGCTTAGAACTTGAGCTTGGCGGAGATCGAGAGAGCCGACACGAAGTCGTCGCCAAAATCATAGGCAGCATCAGTGCCGCAAGTTAGATTGCCGTCGCAAGGCGTGGGGCCGTAGCTACCTGAGGTCAACATGCCGACCGCAGCGCCGGCCTGTAGCTGCCAAAATTTGTTCGGCTCGAACAGAAGGGCAGTCGAAAGCAGCCATGTATCGGTCTGTGTGGTCAAACCAGTCGATGTGCCGCGATCCCAACTGACCTGAGCCGCGCCACTCCATTTCGGCGTGAACTGATGCCCAAGGCCGGCCATCACATACCAGCCGTCCTGGAACATCAGATCGAGGGACGTGAGGCGGAAGCGAGAGTCTGGGTTGCACGAGCCAAGTGATTTCGTGACCGTCGGGCAGAAGGGGATAACGCCGAGAACGCTCCAATCCGTCCATTTGACCGTGCCGAAGGCGAGCCAATCCTCTGCAATACCTGTCTGCCACTTGAATTCGAGCTGTTGCGGCAGGGTCGCGGTGCCATATACGTCAGTGATCTGGCCTAAGAAGGGATTTCTGGCAGTTGCCAGCGCACGCGGAATTTCGGTCAGGTCGACGGTGCCGTTAACCTGGCCCAGATCAACCTCCGCATTGTAAATCAGGCTAAAGCGCATTTCGTATTTGGGAATTTCGTAGGCAACACCGGCGCGCCAGCCCCAACCGTTACCACTGATATCGAGTGTGCCGGAGCCATCAAATCCGGGCGCTACAAATGGCACCAAGCTGTTGACTTCCCTGGTCTTGAAGCCCTCGACTTCCTGATACGAAACGCCGCCAATCCCGCGCAAGTAGCCTGGCCCTACCTGATATTTATAAGAACAGGTCAAGCCGTAGTCGTGGCTGCTGATGTCGGTTTCGATGTTGCTGGCGGCGCCTTGCCAGTCAAAGCCAGGATTGGTGTGAACGCCCCAAGGCTCTTGATAGGTGCCCAAGCAGTCGACTTCCGGCGTGATGGCGAACTTGGCGCCGAACCGAGGAACGTCGTAGCTCGGTGTCTCGTCTACGCTCGTCGCCCCGAATCCGGGGCCGTTGCTAGGGTCGGTATCGCGCGCATTCTTGATCCGGCGCTCCGGCATGACGTGGACTACGCCCGCCTCAGTGGCAACTGGCCCTTTGCTAAAGAGAAGATCCCAACTGTAGCCTCCGCGCTCAAGGCCCCCTGCTTGTGCGGCAGAGGCTACACTGGTCATCAGCAGTGCCCCGCCGATAATTGATGAAATTGTGGTTCTACGCATTACCCCTCCCGAAAACCCACGGATCGATGCACACTGTCGATCCGAATTCTTACTAATACGGAAAAAGTAACGAAGCCGTGAGCAGGCGCAAGATGTTCGCTTAATAGGTCACCAAGCTCCCTTGGTCACTCGAATCGAAAAAAGCGAGTTTTTCAGCCGTGAAAACCATTTAACGAGAGGGTTTTGGCGAGAACTCGCGACGAAATCGCCAAAATCAGGCGATTTTGAAGGACAAACAGCCCTTGTTGCGCAAATGCAACTTGGCGTGGAAAATGACTAAACTGCGGCGCTTGCGCGGCCAAATTGGGTGCGCTCAAGCCCTAATCCATTCGAACTACGAATCAGTGGGGAGAAGCTCAGCTCCCGAGCCGTTCTTTCCAAGGATAGTGAACGTCGGCGCAGCCGGCGTCATGCATGCCCATTTCGTAGCCGATCGCCCAAACTGCCTCTGTCGAATTATAAGCCTTCGTCAGAATCTCGCCTTTCTCGGCGCTTTCTTTAATCCGCGGCAACATAGATCGCGACCATCCCAACGACCTTCGTCCACCTTACCGGTTAACTGACCGCGTACGGGTTCTTGTCGGACAGCGTGGGCTGTTCGCTGCAACCGGCAATCAAAACGAAAGCGATCAGGCTAACCATTTTTTCTCATATCCATCAGTCCTTTTTCCAAGGGAATTTCGGCTCGCAGCCGGCTTGTTTCATGCCAGCTTCATAGCCAAGCGCCCACACGCCCACATCATTGTTGTAGGCTTTGGTAATGATCTCGCCTCGGGTCGGCGCCTTCTTGATTCCGCGCCGACAAAGATCAGCGCCGTCCCAACGACCTTCCGCTTTGTCAATACCTTTACCCCGGAAGGGATTTTGGTCCGATAAAGTGGGCTCCGCATTGCAACCTGCGAACGCGACCAGGCCGGCTAATACAAACTTCTTCATTTCAAACTCCCTCAAACACGTGTTCCAAGGCTTCGGCATAGCCGGCGCAATAGTCGGCGTGCTCGCTTGTGCCAGGCTTGAATGGATTGCAGGTCGGCTGCCAGTCGAAGGCGCCGACCGACAGGGCGCAATATAGCCGCGGGTGTAGGCACAGTTCGGATTGTGATCAGAGGGAAGGAGCCATTTGAAGAAGCGGCCGATGGCATAGATGATGGGCATTGTTCAATATTCCTCAAACCATTTCGTCGCGATCGAGCCCTGCCTTTACAGGGACGCAGACCAGCGGCTCTTTCGGGTTCCAATTGATCCCGGCAGCACACTCCCGGCAGTAATAGCCGCGGGTGTGAATGTTGAAGTAGTTTGCCGGCGCAGTGTCGCACCGCGTCCAGACACCGCCGTAAACAGTGCCTTTCTCGCCAGGATGAATGGGATAGCGCTGTGGGTGTTTGAAGTGCTCGGTCATGTCCGTCTCTCTCTGCGTGCGTGTGAACTGTTGTCTCACATGCAGACGAGGCAATCGGCTGGTACGCGCCCGATGGCGTCGGCAAGTGTCGTGCCGAGTGCGATGATCCCGGCGGAGACGATGATGACGCAGACCGCGGTGAGAGCGCCGTCTACCGGACGCTTGCGTGGCTTGGTGTGGAAGAAACCTGCATTAAGGTCGTCGAACATACCTCTCTCCTCGGATAGTCAATCACAAATGGCTTGAGCAACCGGGAGGTGGGGGAACCCCTTGGCATCCTGGAAAAGACGGTGAAATATCACATGACAAAAGCGATGGCGAAGTTGGTGTGCGCAACCGGGTGGAGGCGACGATTGTTGCGCGCCAAGTCTGGCCTGACGTGACTGAGTCCCGTAGTAGAGACGACGCAAGCCCTGGCCCGTGATGCGGAACCGCAGGCCATTCGTTGCTCCCCGCGACTTTGAATTACGGGCATTTACAACCAATGGCCAATCTAGACGTGTGTTCAATCAGCACCTAGTCTTGGGTATGCAGGCAAATCGCGGGGCCTGTTGATGAATATCGCGCGAGGGGACGGAAATTTGTGCAGCGCTGGAGTTTGCCGGCTGTGACGCAGCGATCGTCGAGGAGCGGTTTGCTGGTGACAGCAAGGGCGCTTCCCCGACCGCAGCCAAGGGCCCGGCTTTTTGACGCTATGAATGAGGAACGAATTTGACGCCAGAGCGATTTAACGAATGCCTCGGCCTCTTGCGCTGGTCTCAAATTGACCTTGCAACGGCCCTGGAATGTGACGTCTTTCTTACCAATGCCTGGAGTAACGGACTGGAGCCTGTCCCTGCCGATATATCCGCATGGCTCGAAAAGCTCGCAAAGGCACACCAGAAGGCGGGCATACCGGGTGACTATAAGGGAAAAGTGCTCAAGATGAAGGTTGGTGGCTAACCATGAGCGCTGCCGGGAATGTCGTTACTTTGCATGGGTTGCGCAACCGCGCAAAGCGCCAGCGCCCGCCCGCTGGATTGACGATGCCGCCTCGCTCTCTTGCGCTACGCTGCTGAACTCGCGTGACATTTCATTGTTAATCGCCAATATTGCATCAAATGGCAGAGGCAGAGTATGCGCCAAAGCGTTTGAGGTTACATATCCATTCAAGCGAGGATGCCTGGGCATGAATTCGGTCAAAGACAATCGTGTTAAGCAAAATCAAAATCCGGTACGAAAGCTGATACTGACGGTCACCGCCATCGCAGCATTGAGCGGTTGCACGACAACGGAAAGGGACCTCAGCGTCGGCACCGCTGCCGGCGCCATCATCGGCGGTATTGCTGACGGCGGCAAAGGTGCTTTGATCGGCGCGGGCGTTGGCGCGCTCGGCGGTCTCCTGGTGCGCAACCTGCGGAACGGATATTGCCAGTACCGAGACCACCGCGGCCGTATCTATACGGCACGGTGCCGGTGAGGCGTGACGGAAAACGCAGTATGAGTGCTTGGTCAGCGTCGAGGGCTCGGCGAGGTCGAGTCTCTCGCGAAAGGTGAAACCGTCGACCTTTGATCACCTGTGCAGTGATTAATCGCGCCTTGAATGGCGGGAAATGTGATGCAGTGAAGGTTGCCGCGTTCTCAGTATCGCCATAACTGCATATGTGGAGCGTTTGGAACCGAACAGTTTGGCCCGACGGCCGCTTGACTAGCGCCAGACATCAGGTTGAACGGGTCTCCAGCGGCATGGGACCTGCCACAAACTCATATCGACGCGCTGGACATTGAGGGCAGGGGATCGAGCCGAGGTCCACTTAGTCAATCTTCCGGTTGCGCCAATAGTTTGCAATCTTGGCAATGTGCCGGCGAGCGACAATCACACCGATGATGACCACTGCAACGCACAGATAAAGCATCTCGGTTGAACCGTCGCCTCCATCAGGGGAAACACCAAACCAGCGCTCGATAAAGTCCACGGTCACCTCCAGCACAGTTGAACAGAAATCAGAAACTAGCGGCCGCGTCTGCGAGCCGGACTAGTCTTCGCGCCAATCTTCATCTTCATCATCACAGCAATCGTCCAGGCACTCCCCGCAAGTACAGTCGTTGTGATGTTTGTCGCAGCACCCTTTCTTGCAGTCCTCGCAGTCCTTGTTGCAGCTGCAGTCGTTCCAGATTGTGTAGGCCATGACGTCGAGGGTGATGATCGGGTTATCCGGATCGTCGCTGGTGATGATTAGTTCGCAGCACCTTGGGCATTTTTCCGTCGCCTTGTAACGGATGAGCACATCCAGGCACGAGCCAGGATGAAGCGATGCGGGGAACGGATTGTTGATCAACCTCCAGTGCGGGCTCTTGCGCTTGAAGGCGACGCTGGTGACGTGCAGCTTGCAGTCGCCAATGTTGCAGATCGCGATCGTTCGCTCGGCACGGCAACAGGCCCTGACGCCGCCGAAGCACGTCGAGCCCGTAAGGGTGATCTTTCCGGAAGGCGCGTTGCCGTAAACGGAAACGCTCTTTACGCCCGATGGGTCGTCGCTGCTGACATCGATCGTGGCCGACTTTCCACCGAAGCTCGACGGTTCAAAGCGAATGGGCAATTCAATCGACCCGCCCGCCGCAATCGTTATCGGGTATGTCGATACGCTCGGCACGATAAACTCGCTCCCGGATGATACGACGCCCGTTACCGAAAGCGTGCATCCGCCGTTGTTGAAAACGGTCAGCGCCTTGTCGACAAATGAACCCACGCAAACGTTGCCGAAATTGCCGCTATCGGCAATCATCAAATTGAGCCGCGGCGCGGGAGCCGTTCCCGATACTGCAATTTGTCGGTCACCGCCGGGGTCATTGCTGGTCAGGGTGACTATGGCCGACTTCGCGCCGAGGCTTCCCGGTTGGAATCGGATTGGAAGGCTCAGGCTTGCGCCCGAACTGATCAGAAGCGGGAACGCAACGACGCTGGGCGCGAGAAATTCTGTCGACGACGAACTGACACTAAAGATCAGCAGCGGACAAGTGCCGCGGTTGTTGATTGTGAGTTCCTTGTCGGCAATTGATCCCAAACATACATTGCCAAAATTTCCACTGTCCGCAATTGCAGTGACCATGCGTGCACTGCCGCGTGCGCCCGTTGCCGAAAGGTCAACCACCGGGGCGTTTGGATCGTTGCTGGCAATGCGGATCGTCGCTGTTTCCGGCCCTGCTGCAGCGGATGGATCATACTTGATGGTGAAATCGACGTGCTCTCCTGGAGCGATCCCAAGAGGAGTTCCGGGCGTTGCCAATACCGAGAAGCTGGCTGAACCCATCAATCGCTGGACGCTGGTGATCGTCAGGTCGCTCATGCCGACATTGAATATCTCCAGTGTCAGGTACTGTGGTCCCTGGCAGATCGTTCCGAACGCAAGGTCATGTTCGAGATTGACCGCAATAGACGGACCTTGCGGCTTGACAAAGGCAAACGCTCCCCGGCCATAGGTGGCAGCGCGCAGGATTCCGCCCCTCAGCACGAGGTCAAAGACGGGAACGCGCGGAAAATGGATATCGTCAAGTATGGTCCATGTTGATCCACCATCTACCGACCGGACAACGCCAAAGTCGGTGCCGGCGTAGATGGTCGTCGGATTGTCCGAACCGTCGAGCGCAAGAGCGTTAAAAGGAATGTTCAGTGGCGGCGATATATCGATCCAGGCCGTGGCGCTGACGGTGGTGCGGAAGACGTGGCCGATGTTCCCAGCACCTCCATTGAGGCCTCCCAGGACCGCGTAAAGAGTCGTGGGATCATTCGGGTCGAAGGCGACACGGGCGACGTTTCTTGGTGGCAGATTGCGGGTGATATCGGTAAACGTCACACCACTTGGCAGTCCGACAGTCGCCGCAAGCGCGTTGGTCGAAACGAACACCTGATTGGCCACGCCGATGACCACATTATTGCCATTTGTCGGGGCAACGTTTATCTCGCCTGTGGTGGCAAATGGAGAAAGGATCCGCCAGTTGTTACCGCCATCGCGGCTTTGCCAGAGATTTTGATTGCCGCTCGCATAGACGATGCCGGCAGCGCTCGGATCAGTGGCAAGCGGCGAGAGATAGCACCCAGCGTCACTGGTTGTGCCCCACGGCGTGATATCCGTTGGGAAGGTGGCTCCGTCGTTCGTGGAGCGCCAAATTCGCGTGCACGGTGCGGGCGACCAGAAACCGCTCGTGCAATAGACCTGCCCGGCGGTGGTCCCGTCGTAGACTACATCCCATCCGTCGCCGCCCTGGCCTGCCACCCAGCCAAGGCCGGTCGCACCGACATTCGTCTGCGTGCCATTGTCTTGCAACGCGCCAAGATTGTTGGTCCCGGCAGCGTTCATGTCGATGTTGTAGAAGAGTGCGGTCTGCAGCCCCCCCGAACTGAGTGCTGTCCAGGAAACACCTCCGTCGGTTGATCGGTAAAGGCCTCCATCATTGCCGCAAAACACGATTGAAGCTGCCGGTGCGGGCTGGCGGACGAAAGCCCATGCGTGATTGTCGGCGTGAACGCCGCTTAAGGCCGTAAATGAATTGCCAGAGTCCGTTGATCGTGCATGACCTACCGCGCCGAAAAAAATGATGTCGTTGGCCCCGTCGCCGGGCGAGGCGGGATCGACACCAAAATGGAAACTATACCCACCCTGCGTGCCGGTGGGCATCCCGGTTGCGGTGCGTTGTGACCAGGTCGCCCCCTGGTCCGTACTGACGAAAATACCCACGGGATCGGGGGCGCCTCCCGTTCCTTCCAGCGTTGCATAAAGGACTTGAACGCCAGCGGGATTTGGCGGCGATGCTGGTGGGGCAATTGCAACGATGCTCTTGTTAAAACCTGCAGGCGCAGCGCCCACCGCGGCTGCGACGGCGGGTGTCGTTGCGCTGAGAACTTGTGTCCAGTTCTGCCCACCATCGTTTGACCGGACTATGCCGCGCCCGGAAATGCCTGCGTAAAGAATGCGGGAGGAAGCAGGGGTGGATGTGTCCAGCACCAGCGAGCGAGCGTCGCCGCCGCTCCCGACACCCTGTGTCCAGTTCAAGCCGCCATCGGTCGAACGAAAGCATCCGCTGGTAGACGCGAGATAAAGCGTATTGCTGTTGGCAGGATCAACAATAATTACGTTGATCCACTGGTTGACGAATTGAAAGGCATTGCCCGCATTGCCGGTTGGATAACCGGAGCCGAGCCTTATCCAGCTTGCACCCCCATCCGTCGACTTGAACAGGCCTGCCTGTGGTTGAGCTGACACACGGCGACTGGTTCCGACATAGATGACATCGGTATTGTTGGGATCGATGGCCAATGCCCCTGGCTCGCCCACTCCAAGAGAAAGCTGTCGGTCGAAGATCGGATTCCACGAAGCGCCGCCATCGTCAGTGCGCCAAACGCCCCCGCCAGCGGTTCCGATGTAAATGAGGTTCGAATTCGATGGGCTGATCGCGATCGCCGATACGAGGCCGCTGACGGGAGAACTGCCCTGGGCGATTGGACTTGGACCGATTGGAGTCCAGACGGTACCGTTTAGACCCATGGCAGCTGCTCCTCATCCGCCGTTGCTGTCGCTTTTCGGGTTTTGCTCGTTATTTTCCTTCGAGTCCGACTCACTGTCCGTCGGACCTTTGACATCAGTGGGTGGCCGCATGACAGATCCTTGCAAATTTCTCCATTCGTCGAGCGCCCGCTCGTAGGCTTCGGGAGTCAACTCCGGCCCGCCGCGCATGCGTCGGTCAAGGATTTCCTGATGAACCCTGTGCTCTCTACCCTCGGACCTGTGTCTTGGCCGCTCACCTCCATCGTCTGGTCCCTGAGAAGGGGGCGGGCCGCCGCCCCGACCCTTTGGAATCTTCGGTTTTGCCATTTGTTCTCCTAAAACGGTCAAAGGCTCCATGTTATCTCACAACAGGCCTGCCGTTTCCTGCAATTGCCATCGGTTGCCAGCATTGGGCTGAACGCCCGTTGCAATCACCGGGCTGCGCTACCGGGCCTCATGCGTAAATTCTGTCGCGCTTGAGCCAAAATTATCGACATGCAACGACAAAGACCCTATGCGGGTATCTGCGAAGAAGAGTAACGTCTGCTAAAGATACGATGCGAGCACACCTGCCGCACGAGGACGTCGTCCAGACATGACCAGCCAAGGCGGCGTGTTGAAAGATTACAACAATCAGGGGCCAATCGCAAACTTTATGGCCACTGGCAGCAATCACCAGGGGCATGCAAAGAGCTTGTCGACCCTGGCTTCAACGCACATCGGCAGACCATACCGGCTAGAGAATGATGCAATGCGCCCTTCGCCGAGATGCGACGGCGTACTCCAGCGTTGCAGAAATCCTTGCGCTTTCACCTGCATCTAAAAGCGGCACAATGGTTGCAATGAACAGCACTGTCATTGCATTTGTCTGCTGCGGGCGGGGCGCGTCGTTCGTTCCGTAGTGGGCGATGGCGATCTTCGCTTCCAGGTGAACAGATCCTATCACATGGCACTCCTGCACATCGGAGCGTTTGGGTGGTTCGCGTAGCACACAGAAGCTGCCGGCCGATCGCGGCAATATCCTGTCGCCCGGCCGCGTCATTTGCCTTCCCGTTCATCTGGTTTTCCATTGCTGCGGATGGCTCGTGGAGCCTATGGCGTTTTCTTGAAGTCGATTTGCAGCTGGCCTAGCGAGCGATCCGCAAGACGGTAACTTTGCGCCAAAAATTATCCAATTTGAAAACCGAACGGAACCTGGCTGTGACTTATGACTTTTCCCGGGAGCAGGTTGTGGCTAACGATCAGGAAAAGTACACCATGTCACGAACACCTACGAACAAACAATTAAGCCAAATTTTAAACGCGCGGTTTGCGGCGGGTCGGAAATTGATCCGAAAAATGAAAGGGATACGCAATCGTTGGATCGGTCCAATTTCACTGGAGGAGAAATCGTGTTAGCTCGAATACGGTCGCCTCTGCCTTCGACCACCTACTCAACGCGCCAGGCAGATTGCGTGAAGGCTATAGAAGCGCGATTTCAGCAGCTCCACGATCCTGGGCAAGACTATATCGACCTCATCAAGGAAGCGATGGCTTCAGGCTGGAGTATGCGAGAGGCTCGACTTGCGATCAACAAGCTTCTCGGCGTTGATCTAAAGAACCGGGATGATCGTTAGACCTGCATCGAGGCGACGATCGACGTCGCGTCATCGACCAGATCGGTGCCGTTGACATCACGCGACGGCAAAAAAATGGGTCGCACACCTACTGTCGCTCGATGCCGGGCCTGCAGGAAGATGGGAGCGGCGTATGCCGCCTAATCAGGTGTGGACAAGGCATGGATTTGCGTAAGGGCCCTTCGGTATTAACCATCCGTACCTGGCCTTTCTTCAGAAGCGCACCTGCATGGAGCACTGACCCTGATCCCATTCCAATAGACCGAGGTTGCGATGCGCTTGGGCAAAGTGTCGAAGTCTATTTTCCTGGCCTGTCAGCGGTAGTGGCCGAGAGGTGCAAATAGTCGGACGCTGGATGGGTGGGCTCGCCAGGTTGGCGCGCCTTGGCGTCTGCCGAGGGGATTATGTAGCGGCTCTCAGGACTTTCCCTGATTGACTTGCCTTACCTCGACAACCGATCGTCTCAGTTCGGTCGCAGACTGGGCGATTTCTACAAATTGACATTTCAAACGGCAAAAGGCAGATCATGGCAACGGGTACGGTAAAGTGGTTCAATTCAACCAAGGGCTTCGGCTTTATTCAGCCACATGATGGTGGCGCTGATGTGTTTGTTCATATTTCAGCTGTCGAGCGCGCCGGCTTGCGTACACTTATGGAAAACCAGAAAATCAATTTCGAATTGGTGCGGGACAACAGATCCGGGAAGGTATCGGCGGACCAGCTAAGCGCTGCCGGTTAACTCGCGCTTTATTCAACGAACCGTAACGGGGTTGCAAAGCGTCGCGGTGGTGATCCTCGTCGTTGACGCGGTAACCACCGCAAAGAACCGGTGATTTTTTGGGGAAAAGTATGCTTTTTAACGATGCGTCAGCGCCAATTTTTCACGACGCCGATCTCGCAATCATGCAGGATGCCCTCAACCTTGCGGCCCTTATCCTCGGAATATGCCCAAAGACGAATGCTTACGCCGAGATGGCAGCGCGTAAGATTATTGATAGTTATATCGCAGGTGTTTTCGACGTCGCAAAGCTCGCCAATCTGGCGACGCGCCACGTTTTGAAGCTGAAGCGGCAAATGCGACAATTTTCCGGGAGCGATGATGGCCGCGCAGGGAATGAAACCACACGGCAAGTGGTGTCGCTGCAAGATCAAGCGAACTGGTCATGATATTCCAAAGCTGGTCGTTGAGCCCCTTTGAGGACCTCTCCGGAACACAGGGCGCGGCCATGATAGCCAAGGGATAACCGCCCAGGCCATCGGCCAGCTAGAGAGATTCAAGGAGATCGTGGTGGTGGTCGGCCGCCCACTGGACGTTTCATGCATTTCATCTCCGACGTGCGATCCTGAAGCACCTTTCTTGCTGGAAGGTCGTGTTCGCGTCGACGGCGATCAATTCCGCCTGAGCGTGCTCCTCGTGAACGGAATCGATGGATCAATTGCATGGTCCATACAACTACCAGAACAATATCAAAGTCCCAGATCTGCTCCAAATCCGGACCGATATAGCCCGATCGGTGGCAACTTTCCTGTCGCAACCTTACGGCATTATCTTCTAGATGCGTGCCCCAGACCTGTCGAAATCGCGACCCGACAACCGGGAAGCTTATGAGTGTCAATCATTGGCTTCGATGGTGTGTCTCTTCTTCAAGCATATTTCGAATCTCATTTTCGGGCACCGACGCGCGAAGGCCGATTGTGGCGGCTGCCTTCATAAAATCCGTCAGCCCGATCCGGTTATCCTTACCGTGCAGCTTCAGAGCCATCCGATCATGTTCGAGATTTGGAAATACGACGGTTGTCACCGCATCATAGGACCGGTGCTATCCGTACTGACCTGAATATAATGTCATCTGACATAGCCGTTTTCAATACCGCCATGTTCTTCAAGTGCATGTCCCCGTCAGCAATAAGCCAGGCGAAAACAGCTCGCTTTAGCAGCAGAACAAGATCATCCTCAAGCTGGGTTGAAATGCCCCGAAGCGCCCGTCCTGCCTGCTCGATTGTGCCTTTGTATTTATCCTCGGGCGGCATATCCAAAATGAACAGAAGTCCTCCGTCGGGCATTGGCACCAGAGCGAATCCGGCACCTCAAATCCCGCACTTTGTGCAAGAGTGAGTGACCTCCACTCGACTATCGGGAGGAACTGAAAACCGCTTGTGCCAGCGATTTCCAACTTACTAGTATGTCAGATTCGCGAAAGTTGGATGAAGGTGACCGGACATTCCCCTGTCTGTTTTAAGCGCCCTCGCGATTGTTTAAAGGACAATAGGACTCGCGGTATGGCCGAAACACATTCCCGAAAACTCATCCAAGCCAATGTTGTGAGGACAAGCGGCTCAAAGTGTTCGCGTTTCCGCCAAAGGCGGGAACCCCCCTTCATTGTCCACGTTGAGCAGCTTTTGTTCGTCGTGAGGAAAATGATTCACCCGCCGACGGATGCCGTCGTGGTCTCTTGGTAAATATGCGTAACCGCAATCCTTTCGCCGTGAGCCAAGGCACTAAAAAACTCCACTGTCGGGGCCGCTCGCACAGCTGCGTGACGCGAATCCTTTCCGAATGCCCGTATCATGTGGCCGCGCGGCGACAGTATTGCCCCGTGGAGCGTGGTATAGCTTGTTCGATGTAGTTGGGGTTAGCGCAACATTCGCGGGAGTTGCAAAATTCCCGATAGAGTTCGAATGCTGCCAAGTAGGCCACTAATTGGGGGAACGCATGGCTATTCGAACATTTCTTTGCAT
>NZ_JBBNAM010000192.1:0-21178 GCF_037994425.1 Phyllobacterium sp. | reverse complement strand
ATATCGGGTTACCCAGTCTGTCAGCAAAAGGGTGATTTTTTCGGGGGAGGCATATGATTTTCGAAGCGATATCATGTGCAGATTGCAGCATCATGAAATCATCAACCGGTATGACGTTGTGGCCGCTTCTGGCACTATAGGAAGGTAACATGCCTGTCTCCTCGCGGTTAATAGGCGGGAGCAGACACTCTCAAGCGTCAGTAGCCGTTGCATGCCTGACGACAATTGACTAACGCGCTCAAATCATCAGTAAGTCAATTGATCACCGACCACCTTTGCGAATAGCCGGAAGGAATACCCGCATAGCTCCGTGTTTATGGCTGCGAGAAAACCAAACCAAAGTTATCACTAGGCGCGATTTCAACTCAGAATCGATCTCAGCACGGCTTTCTGCTTCTTCTCCGCCTCGTAGCGAGTGACAACTCCCCGATAGTGAGAAATGAGCCGCTTGTAATGTGCGGCGGTGTCAATTGAAATGTCCTCCCCTCCGTGTCTACCGGTACTAAATACACGATCGGTTCCGGCTAGAAGACGCTCGACAGTTGCCTGATACTCCGCAATAACAACCTTCAGGCGCTCAATGAAAGCATCGCGGGCTGATTGAGTGGTTTTCCTCGCCACTATCGTGGGCCTCTCGACATTATGCCTCGGCCCGAAGTGGCGCGTCTGGAAGTTCGGCAGAACGACATCAACAGCGTCCGGGCCGCAATTTCGTATATGTTCGAAGACCTGTTTCCCTGTAACATTTATAGGATGCGGCTGACATCGCGTCTTTTGGCACCTCGGGATGAATCTCGTATTCCCGCCCGTCGAGTTCGCAAGTACAGCACCAGGGTTCCCCCAACTCTGCTGTCTGCATCTTGGTTGCAAGCTCGAGTATTGTTCGTGAGATATCTTCCATCGGACCGCTGATAGTGACGTGACCTTTACTATCGGGTCCCGACATGGTGAGCCCGTTCTTTTGAAGCGGTGCTGTTTTCTGCTCTGCAAACATGCTGGTTGGACTCCCAAAACCAAAAGAATTACAGTCGCCCGACGGAGGATGTGGCGCCTCCCGCGTGTCGGTCATCGTCGTTTTGTCGCCTACGCCATGCTTGGCGGCGTGACCACGGTGCACGCAGATGTCTTTTGCCAGCACATACATATTCTTGCGACCGTGTGAATAAACCTGCCTTGCCACGTCGTGCGCTCGGCATCGCTGCTCAAAGGCGCTCTCTCTTGCGCATTGAGCGATAACATCATCGAAGTGGCGGTGGTCTCATTCAGTCCTGTCGTGGCGTGCTTGCCCATTTCAGCGGGAAGCCCGGTGTAGACATGGTAAACCTTCCAGTAGCCGTTTCGCTCTACGCGCCGGCCATAATTGTGATGCATGCTGAAGTCATGCAGAGTTCCGCCTTCGTTTTCCCAAACAACGATATCGATGATGTTCAGATCGTTGTCGAATTCATGGAAAGTCAAATTAACCTCTTGCGGTCTGCGAACTTCGGTTTCGGTTGAAGGGCGGGTTTTAGAGAGCAGAGCCGCGTGATGTGGAACCGCCGCGCGTCCTTTGCCGTGAATGTTACCAAGTGATTCCAAAGAGTATTGAGTAGACAAGGAACACTATGGAAACGGAAAACAGGAATTTGTACAAAACAACCTTACGATCGTAGAGATAATATGGAATATGATTAAGGTTTTTCATGGCTGCCTCCTTCAGCTACAATGAATTGGCAAAAAAACACAATAGCACGATATGAGAAATTCTATAGTTTTATTTTATATGCGAAGTTATTTGGCCTATTTTTATTGCGACCTGTCAGCACATTCAGTCGCAATTAAAGCGCAATTGAAGTGCATTGTTTTGTTATCGTCTTTTGGCCAACTTTGGCTCTTCGCGGCGTCAGAAATCCCTCGACCCGCCAATCACCTCCAAATTACCGATACCTATGCGCTTCGTCGTTCTTGGCGCAGTCGTGGCTCCAATTGGAGCTTTGTTCCACAGAGGAATTGGCATGACCGCACGCACCAGGCGTTCCATCGCTCATTTCGCAGCACCCTTTACCTTGCGCGGATTGGACGGGATTCAGCCCGCCGGCGACTATGATATCGATGAGGATGAGGAAGTGATCGAGGGCCTGTCCTGGCTCGCCTATCAGCGCGTTGCGACTTTCATCCACGTTCCGGCGAGGCGTTCAGGTGGACGGCGAATGCAGCTTGTGGCGATCGACTACACCGAACTCGAGATGGCACTTAAAAAAGATCAGGAGACAATCAAATGAACATCCACCGGCGCTACAAGGCACCCGAAGCCCCACCCCATCGTTTTGCGATCGGCCAGCAAGTCCGACTGAGAAGCGGCGGCGGGGCGATGATGAATTCCACTGCGATATTCGAGATTCTGGCGACGCTTCCACCCCTTGGCCGCTCGTTCCAGTACCGCATCCGCGACGCGCAAGAGAACCACGAACGGATGGCCACTGAAGATAATCTTGAAGCCATCGATATATGGAGTAGCGGCGAGCGCAACGGTTTTAAGACACCGGCCGACGCGTGATCATCCAGGACATGACCGAGCAAGAAATCAAAAACCCGCGGAAAGAAAATCCAATGCGCGATCGCCGTGCCGAGGATAACGATCTTCAGCTGGTCTCATTGCTGAGACGATCCCTCAACTGAACGCGTGCAGGCCATAGGATGAGCTGCACGCTACACTTTTGTGCGCTCCGCGACGGGTACGACCTCCTTTAATCGGGTCGATACCGGCGCGACAATGCTAGACGTTATCCTCAATATCCGGTGCTTCGCGGATCAGCCATGCCGGGCGCAACAGGTGAAATGTCGGCGATCATGACTTCCGCAGTGATCAGGAGCCCGGCAATCGACCCCGCATCCTGCAGGGCCGTTCGAACGACCTTGGCCGGATCGACGATACCCGCCTCGATCATGTCGACGTAGAGTTCGGTCTGCGCATTGAATCCGTGATTGAGCTTCTTGCTTTCCAGAAGTCTACCAACCACGATCGAGCCCTCGGCCCCGGAATTCTCGGCGATCTGCCTCACCGGCGCCTCGAGTGCTTTCATGACGATCGAAATACCCGCCGTCATGTCGGCATTCGACCCAGCGAGTGAGGATAACGCTGCCTTGGCGCGCAAAAGTGCCACGCCGCCGCCGGCGACGATTCCCTCTTCCACCGCAGCGCGCGTTGCATTCAAAGCATCATCGATGCGGTCCTTTTTTTCCTTTACCTCGATTTCGGTTGCGCCACCAACACGAATGACCGCAACGCCGCCCGATAGTTTCGCCAAGCGTTCCTGCAGCTTCTCCTTGTCATAATCCGAGGTGGTCTCCTCGATCTGCGCCCGGATTTGCTGGACGCGCGCCGCAATGCCGGCTTTGTCGCCGGAGCCATCAACGACTGTGGTGGTCTCCTTCTCAATGAGTATGCGTTTTGCCCGTCCGAGCATTTCGAGCGTGACGCTCTCAAGCTTGATTCCGAGGTCGTCCGAGATCACCTGGCCGCCGGTGAGGATTGCAATGTCTTCGAGCATGGCCTTGCGGCGGTCGCCGAAGCCTGGAGCCTTGACGGCTGCGACCTTAAGGCCGCCGCGCAACTTGTTGACAACAAGAGTTGCCAAAGCTTCGCCTTCGACGTCCTCGGAGATGATCAAGAGTGGCTTTCCGCTCTGTACCACGGCTTCGAGGATGGGCAGTAGCGCCTGAAGGTTACCAAGCTTCTTCTCGTGAAGAAGAATATATGCATCCTCAAGTTCTACCCGCATCTTGTCGGCATTAGTGACAAAATAGGGCGAGAGGTAGCCGCGGTCGAACTGCATCCCCTCGACGACTTCGAGTTCCGTTTCCGTACTTTTGGCTTCCTCGACGGTGACCACGCCTTCATTGCCGACCGATTTCATCGCCTCGGCGATCATCTTGCCTACCGATGCATCGCCGTTCGCGGCAATTGTACCAACCTGAGTGATCTCTTCCGAGGTCTTGACCTTCTTTGCCCTGGCCCGAATGTCATTGACAACGGCAGCCACAGCCAGGTCGATTCCGCGCTTTAAATCCATTGGGTTCAACCCCGCGGCAACGAGTTTTGCTCCCTCGCGCAAAATGCATGCTGCAAGCACTGTTGCTGTTGTGGTGCCATCACCGGCAACGTCATTGGTCTTTGAGGCCACCTCGCGCACCATTTGCGCGCCCATATTCTCGAACTTGTCGGAAAGCTCGATTTCCTTGGCGACCGCCACGCCATCCTTGGTAATGCGTGGCGCACCAAAGGAACGGTCAATGATGACATTGCGGCCCTTGGGACCGAGGGTCACCTTGACCGCATTGTTCAGAATCTCAACGCCGCGCAGGATTCTGTCGCGAGCGTCGATCGAAAACTTAATTTCTTTGGCAGACATGTTGTTGGTCCAGTTCATTCTTGAAAATGCGTGGCGGCGGTCTTGGCCCACATGGGCCGCAGTCCCACTAATCTATTTCGCCTCGAGGAGGCCCATGACGTCGGTCTCCTTCATGATCAACAGATCCGCGCCGTCAATCTTGACTTCAGCACCGGACCATTTGCCAAAGAGGACAATGTCGCCGACTTTGACATCGAGCGAGATCAATTTGCCGCTTTCATCGCGCGAACCCGGGCCGACAGCAACAACTGTACCTTCCTGCGGCTTTTCCTTGGCGTTATCGGGAATGATGATCCCGCCCTTTGATTTCATATCGCCTTCGGCGCGTCGAATGACGACGCGGTCGTGAAGTGGCCGGAATTTCATCAGGAACTCTTTCTGTGGCCAGCAGAATGTGGCCCACTCAGCATTAGTACACGCTTTGGCACTCCAATGATAGGAGTGCCAAAAACTTGGTGAGCCATGCGAGCTATCGAATCTCGGCCGTGTCTGGTTGTGAGACCTTATTGGCATAATCCAGGATTTCGTCGACCTTTGGAAACAGGTCATTGCTGTCGACGGGCTTGTAGCGCGCGTTTGCAAGGCGGCCGTTGTGTTCGAGGCACCGGTGGACGTGTCGATGGGTGACAAGCCGGAAAGAACGCGCTGTCGTCATCGATTATAGGCAAGGTTGAAGCCGATGAGCAGGGTTTCGAGTTCTGTATGGCCGGCGATATGGATACCGAGAACTTCGCTGGCGACGCGGCCGTTGAAGCGTTCGACCATGTCACTGGTTTGGGGTGTATAGGGTTTTGTCGTGCGGCAGGTGACTTTGATTTCGCGCAGGCGCGTTCGAAGTCACCGGTGGTGAAACAGGATCCGCGATCCGTCAGCACATGCGTGATACGGAAGGGGAAGGTCTCTCGCGCTTCGGCCAGAAAGGCAACCGCGTTGGCCGCCTTCTCGGCATCGTAAACGGTAAGGTGCACGCAGACGGCCAACGGCGGGTAGCTCGGAAAGATCACCTCCCTGATCGAGGCAGGTGCCATACGATCTGTAGTGGATCGGGTCTTCCCGTTCGAGATGACCAACCAGGCACTGGAGTATGTTCAGACAGGTCGCGCGAAGGGGAGGGTCGTCGCCGCACTGACGTAATGTCTGGAGTGCCAATAGAGGCAGCGGTATCGCCACTCGCTGTCAGACCGCGCTGACGGGGGACTTGGTCGACCGTTGCATTTTCCCAGCATAATGTCCCATTATGATGGATTGATATCTAAGCGAATACGAATTATATGTCCCATCGTAGGGGACAATCAATGCAGCTCTCTTTGCAAATTCACGGTGACGGGGCATGGCATCAAGCCGCAACGCTGCAACTGGACGATGAAGCGGCCGGCTATGCGGGTGCATCGGTCGTTGACTATGACCTCGATTACTTTGTTGCGGCTGCGTCGATCGATTTTGGCAAGGGTCGAAGCGTTTGCGATCATCGTGCCCTTTCCGTCGGCTATCCAGTTGATCTGGAAAATCGCTACCGCCGCCGATGGCCCCCCTTTCTCCTCGACCTCATGCCGCAAGGGCATGCGCGCCGCACATTGGCCGCGGATCTTGGGCTCGACGCGGCCTCGCGTGCGGCTGATATCCCACTCCTCTTCAGGGGAGCTACAGGCGCAATAGGCAATGTCCGAATCAAGGAGGCCACAGACGCCGAGGTCGAACGGCTGGCCGGTGTAAAGCGCCAGGGTGTGACGGAGAAGGACATCCTTGAGCGCTCTGATCTCTTCATGGAGGTTGTCGACGGGTTCGGCATGCAGGCTTCCGGGTCGAGCGGGCTTCAAGGGGAATGGCCGAAGGTCGCAATGACCACAGCTGGCGATGGTCTCTACTATAATGCCGCACTGTTGGCCGACGACGAGGCGGTGCGCCACGTGATTGTCAAACTGGTCCGCAGCGCTGAGCCCACGGACCGCCTCATACTCGAAGGCGAAGCGCTTTATTCGCATATTGCCAACGCAATCGGCCTGAATGTATGGGAAACGTCGACCTATGCCGAAGGTGTCCTAATCATCCCGCGGTTCGACCGGCAACGCAACGAAGGCGGCCAGATCGTTCATGTCGGCCAGGAAAGCCTGGTGTCGGCCATCGGCGTTGCCGATTTCGGCCATATCGGGGCGCATGAGGCCTATATCGACATTCTGAAGCAATTCTCGTCCGACGCCTTTGCCGACATCGCAGAGTATCTCAAGCGCGACATTGCCAATCTCGCGCTTGGTAATCCCGACAATCACGGGCGAAACGCGGCGCTGAGCAAGTACCCTGACGGGACAATCCGGCTTTCGCCACTGTTTGATTTCGCTCCCATGCGGCTGGCGAAGGAAGCAATCGTCCGGTCGACGCGATGGGCTTGCATGCGCGACAGCGGTCGCGACCACCGGCCGGACTGGAAAGTGATCATAACGGAGCTTTTATCCGACCCACAGGACCAGGCGCGCCTGACAGGCGAGCTTAAGCTGTTTGCCGAACGTCTGAGCCGAGCGCCTGAGCTTGCAAGAAAGATGGGAGCGCCATCAGAAATTATCGAGGGGGCTATGAACCGATGCAGCGAGATCGCCGACAGTGTCCTTGTCGTATCCTTATGAACTTGCCGAGGTCATGATCACATGGCGCGATGGAAAAAGCCGACAAAGGAAGAAGTGCACGTGCTGCGCCAGCTGCTCGCTGAACGCGCGCGCCACGGCGCCTTGCGCTTGCCCGGGGCGGTGGTCGAAATCCGCAAGAGTTTCGGCATGACGCAGGCGCAGTTTGCCAATACGCTCGGCCTCATGCGCCGGCAGGTCGCAGAACTCGAAGCGGGCACGGCAAACCCAACCCTCGAAACGCTGGAGAAAATTGCGAAATTGTTCGGCTTCACCGTCGGCTTTGTCCCAAAGACGCCCCGCGACGAGGAGCCAAAATCGCCGCTCGACAGCTAAGGCAAAAAAAGGAAACGGGAAGCTGCGATCGACGGGTTGCGTAACGTGAAAAACCGGATCGAGCGACCGGCGAACGCAGGCAAGAACCTCAAGCCAGCGAACTTGCGTTGAACGTACGGGTTCGTCCATTATGTCAACCACACCAATTAACGCGAATGGAAAATAAAGGCATGTCGAGCTCTCCGTCCCCCCGCAAAGCCGCCGCCAATGAGCGGCGCCGGACCAATGACCCGGAGCGTACCAAGGCGGATATCCTTCTCGTGGCAACCGAAGAATTCGCCGCCCATGGCCTCAGTGGCGCCAGGGTCGATGCGATCGCCGAACGGACGCGCACGTCAAAGCGCATGATATATTATTATTTTGGCGGCAAGGACGGACTATACCTTGCCGTCCTCGAAAAGGCCTATGCCGACATCCGGGCGATTGAAGCCGCCCTCGATCTTGATCTGCTCGACCCGATCGAGGCCCTGAGGCGGGTTATCGACCAGACGTTTGAAAACGACGACAGCCACCGGGATTTCGTCCGGCTTGTCTCGATCGAGAATATCAACCAGGCCAAGCACCTTGCCGAAGCGCCGTCGATCCGCAAGATCAATCTGCGGATCATAGAGATCCTTGGCGCGATCCTCGAACGCGGCCGCGCCGCTGGCCTGTTTCGATCAGACCTCGAGCCGATCGACGTGCACATGATGATCAGCGCTTTCTGCTTTTTTCGGGTCGCGAACCGCCACACCTTCGGTGCGATCCATCGGGTGGATCTGTCTGAACCTGGCCGGCGGCAGAAGCACAAGCAGATGATCGCTGACGCGGTCGTCGGTCTGCTCATGAAAAAGTAAGTGGCGGGCTGTTACCCGCCACTTAACGTCCGTCAGGCCGCGATTTCTATGGGCTTGCGGCCGAGATCGTGCATGGGCGTCCGATAGGTTTCGAGCGCCGTTGCCGCGGAGATCGCAGCGATGATCGCCGTCACCGAGGTGAAAGCGGCTACCGGGATCCAGCCATCCGGTCCTTCACCGAGAAGCGCTGCGCTGATCGTCGGGGCGAAACCGCCAAGGGCAAAGCCGATCTGTGTGCCGATCGCCATGCCGGAGAGCCGCACGCGGGTGTCGAACATCTCGCCATAGAGCGCCGGCCAGACACCGTTTGACGCGCTGTAAATGACACCGGAAAGAAGAATGCCGAGAGCAAAGATCAGCGGGATATTGCCCTGGCTGATCGCCCAGATATAGGGCCAGATCAGGACCGCGCAGCCGAGTGCACCGAATATGAAGACCGGCTTTCTCCCGATGCGGTCAGCGAGTGACGCCCAAAGGGGAATAGCACCAAGCGCCACGATGTTAGCAAGCACGAGGACCGTCAGCATCGTCGACCGGTCGATGTGCATGGTGTTGACCGCATAGGAAAGGGTGAACACGCTGAATATCGTGCTGACGACCGATATCAGCGCCGCAAAGATGATCCGGACGACGTCGGCCCAATGGTTCTGGATGAGCGTCAATACCGGAAGCTTGGACGTCTCGTGCCTTTTTGCTTCTTCGATGAATGCCGGCGTCTCGGGCAGGGAGCGACGCACCCAGAAGCCGACGATGACGACACCAAGGCTCAGAAAGAATGGAATGCGCCAGGCCCATGACAAAAGATCGGCTTCGGGAAGCCTTGCGATGGGTATGAAGATGAGCGTTGCAAGAATGAGTCCGGCCTGCGTGCCGCTGAGCGTGAAGCTGCTAAAAAACGCCCGCCGGTGCGGCGGCGCATGTTCGAGCGTCATCGAATTGGCTCCGGCCTGTTCGCCCGCCGCGGAAATGCCCTGCAGAAGGCGCGCGACCACCAGAAGGATCGGCGCGAGGATGCCAACATGGTCATAGGTTGGCAGGCAGCCGATGATGAAGGTTGAAAAACCCATCAAGAGCAAGGTGAAGGTCAGGACCTTCTTGCGGCCGAACTTGTCGCCGACATGGCCAAGAATGACGGCGCCAAATGGCCGCGCAATATAGGCGACACCAAAGGTTGCAAAAGACGCAATGGCGGCGGCATGCGGATTGGCCGATGAAAAGAAGATCTTCGGAAAGATCAGCGCCGCGGCCGTTCCATAGATGAAAAAGTCATAATATTCGACCGCACTGCCGATCCAGCTCGCAAGCGCGGCTTTCCCGGGTGTTTTGACACCTGCTACAGGTTGATGCATGGACGTCTCCTCCTCGTCAAGGCTAGAACCAGTGGCCTGGATCAGGTCGCGGCCTCCTTCGCGCCTGAACCAAGTTGAATGAAATGGCGCAACATGCGCTGATCGTCGGGCTTTACCCCGGTAAACAGCCGAAAGGCCTCGACGGCCTGAAAGACCGCCATGCCGCCACCATCAAGCGTGCGACAGCCGATCCGGCGCGCCTCGCGAACAAGGGCGGTTTCAAGCGGGAAATAGACGATTTCCGCGACCCAGAGCTCCGGTCGAAGCATCTCGGCTGGCAGGGGCAGACCGGGATAGTTGTCCATGCCGGTGGGCGTGCAATGAACAAGGCCGTCAGCCGCCGCCATGTCGGCGTCAAGGTCATGCGAGACCCGAACGCTGTTGGCGCCAAAGCGCTCGAAACGGTCGTTGAGCGATGCGGCAACAGCTTTTGCACGCGAAAAATCCTTGTCAGCAAGAACAAGTTCGCGAACGCCGAGCGTCATCAGCGCATGCGCCACCGCGGTCCCCGCGCCACCCGCGCCGAGCTGGACAACCGAAGAAAGGCGCGCCCCGGGCAGGCCGCGCTTGAAGCTTTCCGAAAAGCCCCACCAGTCGGTGTTGTGGCCGTATCGGCGCCCGCTTTTGAGGATGACCGTGTTGACAGCGCCAAGCGCTGCCGCATCTGCGGAAAGTTCATCGAGATAGGGAATAATCGCCTGCTTGCAGGGATGGGTAATGTTCAATCCGGCAAAGTCCATGCGTTCGGCTGCGGTCAGAAGCTCCGGCAGCGCCTCCGGGCCTATGCGCAACTCTTCGAGATCGATCTTCTGATACATCAGCCGCAGACCCTGCTCATCGCCTTCGCGCTCGTGCATTGGCGGCGTGCGCGATGCCTTTATTCCCGCGCCGACAAGCCCCAGAAGAAACCGCGGGTTTTCCGGATGGATCCTGGCCGTGTGCATCATGGGGTCGCCTTTTCGAGAAGAGCAGCAAGCCGAAAGAGGGCAAGCGCGTATCCTTGCGTGCCGCAGCCGCAGATCACGCCGCTGGCCACCTGCGACACATAACTATGGTGGCGAAAGGCTTCGCGGCGGTGGATATTGGAGATGTGTACTTCGATGATGGGACATGGGCACGCCGCAAGCGCATCCATGATGGCAACGGATGTGTGCGAAAAGGCTGCAGGGTTGATGACAATGCCGGCAACCGTTTCGCGGGCCGAATGAAGCCAGCCGATCAGTTCGTGCTCGGCATTGCTTTGACGAAATTCCAGCGTGAGACCAAGTTCCTCAGCGACGCGCCGGCACTCGGCCTCGACATCATCAAGCGTCTCGGTGCCGTAGATTTCCGGCTGGCGCTTTCCAAGCAGATTGAGATTGGGCCCGTTGAGGACGAGGACGCGGTGCGCGCTCACCGCTGCGAATCCTGGTGCCGCTGGCTTTGGCCCTTACGAATATGAAACGCCTGCATGTCTCCTCCCGACACTTTGCCTGGCCGGGCACACTGCCCGCCGCTGGTCTTGACCCATAATGTACGAACTGGTACGTTCATGTCAATAGGCCGCATGAGAATCGAAGCTAGTGATTACGCGACGGTCTTGTGCGATGGTGTCGAGAGGCAAGGGAGAGGCCCGGATGAACCCAGTCGTTATTGCAGTCGCCATCACCGGATCGGTTCCCCGCAAGAAAGACAATCCGGCCTTGCCGATCACGCCGTCAGAGCAGATTGAATCGACCCACGCGGCCTATGAGGCCGGAGCATCCCTGGTGCATATCCACGTTCGCAATGACGACGAGAGCTCGTCATCCGACCCGGACCGTTTCGCGGCCGTTAAGGCAGGCATTGTCAAACATTGCCCCGCCATGATCGTGCAATTTTCCACTGGGGGCAGGGGCCGTGATCCGTCGCAGCGCGGCTCGTCGCTCTATCTCAAGCCGGACATGGCCTCGCTGTCGACAGGTTCGGTAAACTTCCCGACCATCGTTTATGAAAACCACACGTTCCTGGTTCGAGACCTGGCAACGAAGATGCGCGACAACGGTATCCGGCCGGAGATCGAGGTCTTCGATCTTTCGCATCTGCACGGGGCACTACGCCTGGTTGAGGCAGGCCTTCTCGACGATCATCCGCATGTGCAGTTTGTCATGGGCGTCGAGAACGCGCTGCCGGCTGACGAACATCTCCTCGACCTTCTCCTTGGCGAGCTTAAGCGCATATTGCCAAAGGCGACCTGGACTGCCGCCGGTATCGGCCGCCATCAGGCCCCGGTCATGGAATGGGCACTGCAACGCCAGGCAAACGCGGTCCGAACCGGCCTTGAGGATAATATTCGCGTCACCAAGGAGCGTCTCGCACGCGACAATGCCGAACTGGTCGAGATCGCCGCTGACATGATCGCCCGCAAGGGCCTTCGCGTCGCCAGCTGCGAGGAGGCGCGCATGATCCTCGATCTGCCAGGCAGGAACGCAGCATGAAGACCTCGATCGCCACGGTTTCGCTGAGCGGCGAGTTGCCGGACAAGCTTGAGGCAATCGCCAAGGCCGGCTTTGACGGCGTCGAGATCTTCGAAAACGATTTCCTTGCCTTTGACGGCAGCGCCCGCGATGTCGGGAAGATGGTGCGTGACCATGGCCTCGCCATCACACTGTTCCAGCCGTTTCGCGATTTCGAGGGCATGCCAGAGCCGCAGCGCGCGCGCGCCTTCGACCGGGCCGAACGCAAATTCGACGTCATGCAGGAACTCGGCACCGACCTGGTGCTCGTCTGCTCGAACGTTTCGCCGATTGCCCTTGGCGGGCTCGACCGCGCCGCCGCCGACTTTCATGAGCTGGGCGAACGCGCGGCAAAACGCGGCCTGCGCGTCGGCTATGAGGCGCTCGCCTGGGGCCGGCACATCAACGACCATCGCGATACCTGGGAGATCGTCAGGCGCGCCGATCACGCCAGTATCGGCCTCATCCTCGACAGCTTCCATACGCTTGCCCGCAAGATCGATGTCAATTCGATCCGCTCGATCCCCAAGGAGAAGATTTTCATCATCCAGCTTGCCGACGCGCCGCTGATCGATATGGATCTGCTCTACTGGAGCCGCCACTACCGCAACATGCCGGGCGAGGGCGATCTTCCGGTTCTTGACTTCATGCGCGCGGTGGCCTCAACCGGCTATGATGGCTATCTGTCGCTGGAAATCTTCAACGACCAGTTCCGCGGCGGCTCCACCCGCTCGATCGCCGTCGACGGCAAGCGCTCGCTGATCTATCTCGGCGATCAGGTCAAGCGAATCGACCCCGATATCGCCATGGCGGTGCCCAGGATGCCGGGGCCCGTCGAGGTGAGCGGCGTCGAATTCGTCGAGTTTGCCGCCAATGAGGAAGAGGCCGCCGAGCTTGCCTTGCTGCTGCAAACCTTGGGCTTTCAGAAGACCGGCAGGCATAAGTCCAAAAAGGTCACCCGCTACAGCCAGGGCAAGATCAACCTTGTGATCAACACCGAGCGGCAGGGCTTTGCCCATTCCTCCTACGCCGTTCACGGCACATCGGCCTATGCGCTCGGGCTGAAGGTTACGGATGCGCGCGCCACCGTGGAACGGGCCCGTGCGCTTGGCGCCGAACCGTTCGAACAGCCTGTCGGTCCATCCGAGATCAAGATGCCGGCCATTCGCGGCGTCGGCGGCGGTGTTGTCTATTTCGTCGATGAGCAGTCGGCCTTGAAAGACATCTGGGACATCGAGTTCGAGGCTGTCAAGAACGATGCCCCGCACCGCAATGCCGGGCTTCTTCATTTCGATCACGTGGCGCAGACGATGAACGTCGACGAGATGCTCACCTGGCTTTTGTTCTATACCTCGATCCTGAAAGCGAAAAAGACGCCGATGGTCGATATTATCGATCCGGCCGGCATCGTGCGCAGCCAGGTCGTCGAAAACGCGGCGGGAACGCTCAGGATCACCATGAACGGCGCGGAAAACCGGCGCACGCTCGCCGGGCATTTCCTTGCCGAGAAGTTCGGGTCGAGCATCCAGCACCTGGCGTTTCGCACCGACGACATCTTTGCCACGGCCGAGGCGCTCAAAGCCAACGGCTTTTCGCCCCTTGAGATCACCCCCAACTACTATGACGACATCGAGGCCCGCTTCGGGCTCGAACCTGCGCTTGCCGACCGGCTCAAGGCCGCCAACATCCTTTATGACCGCGACGAGCACGGCGAATATTTTCAGCTCTATAGCCCCAACTACGGCGAAGGGTTCTTCTTCGAGATCGTCGAGCGCCGCGGCTACAAGGGCTATGGCGCCCCAAACGCCATTTTCAGGATCGCGGCGCAAAAGCGCCATATCCGCCCGCAGGGCATGCCCGCCTCCACAAAAAGGTAGGCCGGTCCAAAAGGCAAGGCGCCAAGGGGCGGCGGGCGTCAAACGACGCCCCTTGGCGCCCTGTGATCAGCCAACACGTTGCTCGGCGCGTCCTGCAATCCTCTTATAGGCCTGATCGACCGGATCGCGCACCTTGACAAAGGGCGATGCCCACAGGCGAATGAGTGCCTTGAGATGTTCGCGGCCACCCTCATAACCGACAATGGGCGCGAAAGGCGTCATGGCAAGGGTCGTTTCGTCGGGGTAAAGGCGATTATATTCGGCAAAGTTGGTGAAGTGCTCGTGGTTGTTTTCCCGCACAAGGTGCGTCTCGACAGCAAGCCCCTCGGCCAAGATCACCTCGTGGGTGTCAAGGACGATGTGGTAATAGTCGAGCATCTCCTCACCCTCAGGCATGGCAGGCGCAATCGAGGCGCCGTTGACAAGGTCCTTGACCCGAATGAGCACGCCATCGAGGTAGAGCGCATGATTGGGGGATAGGTAAAGATCCCGGTGCGGCGTCTGATCGTCGAGTGCATGCCGCGAAACCCGGATCGGGACAACGCTTTCGTGCCAGGACTGGCCGCCCTTGCGGTAGCGGTGATGGCCGATCCATTTGATGGGCACTGAATCGCCGCGCATCGTGACAACAGCATCACCCACCCTGAGCTCTTCGATCACGGCCTCGCCCGTTGGCGTCATGATCGACGTGCCACTCAAGAAGCAATTAGGGTCACCGGAACCGGACTCGGAGCCGGAGCCGTTGTTGCCACCCCTCCTTTTCCAGGTCTTATTGCCCATCGCTTCTGCCGGCGAGGACGCGACCGCGCCAACGAGCGCCGCAGTGACTGCGGCCGCGATGCCAAGGAAGTGACGTCGCGCTCGGTTGTGTGGTGCGTGGTGTTTTCTATCTGATGACATAATGCCCCTCCATTTTGTTATTGGGTGCCGTTAGCACCGGTTATGGCTAGGGACGATCCTACAAGAACAGAGAAGGCGGGAAAGGCTCAAGGTTCGTATTTGCCTATTATGAATTGGGCGTAGCAACTGCTTGAAATCTATGAACGAAGCAAGCAACCCATACTACTTTGGAAGTATCGGGCGGATAAAGAGCACTGCGTGAGCGATCATGACACCTTACCCCTTTAGGAAGCAGCGTCCGAACCCGCCTCTTTGAACCGCGTCTCGAATTCGCGGCGCAGGCTGCGTCTCGTTTCGGCGGCGCGCAAGCGTCGTTGCGCGATCTCAGACTGCGGGTGATATGCCGGAATGGCTGTGGGTTTGCCGTCCGCGTCCACGGCCACCATGGTGAAATAGCAGGAGTTCGTATGCCGGCGCGCGCCGCTGCGAATGTCTTCGGCCTCAACGCGAATGCCGACCTCCATGGAGGTGCGGCCGGCATAATTGATGGAGGCGCGAAATGTCACCAGTTCGCCGACCAGGATGGGCTGGCGAAACACGACCTGGTCGACGGACAACGTCACCGCATACTGTTTCGAGAAACGCGAGGCGCAGGAGAACGCGACGCGATCGAGAAGGTTGAGGAGGGCGCCGCCATGAACCTTGCCGCTGAAATTGGCCATGTCGGGCGTCATCAGGACAACCATCTCGACATGGCTTTTGTCGGTACCATCGCTCATGCTGCCCGTCTCCGTCAGATTGTCGAATTTTTCCCTACGCAAGGCCACTATGAAAGAAATGGGTTTTTCCCGCAATGCGCCAGCGACGGGCGCAAGTGGTAACGCTCCGCTTTGAATTGATGTATGATTTCGCATGGCTGGGCAGGGCGTCGCCCGTCGCGTTCCAATGGCTCATTGCCCGATGTCGATCGGGTGAAAGGTTGTGAACCTTCAAGAGGGGCGGGACATGATCATCACCGATTGGCAGGCACGCCATGGACTGACGGCCGCCTCTTACCTGATATGCTCGCCGACAGGGGATACAGGCGACGCCGTTTTCGGCGATCCCGTTTAGGGATTTGATCGTTTGGCACAGCCCAGCCCCTCCATTCGTCAACCGAATAGGCGAGCTCGCGATGTCTGAACCAAAAAGCCTCGTAGCAAGCGTGATATTTCGCCTACAGCGCGAGCACCGCGACTTTACGACTGAACGCGGGATCTTGAACGATTGATCCACTCGATGGCTTCGCGCTGCGACATGGGGCGCGCCAGGTAATAGCCTTGCATGGCGTCACAGCCGAGTTGTCTCAGCACCTTGAGATCGGCCTGCGTCTCGACCCCTTCCGCCACGACCTCAAGTGCGAGCGATTTTCCAAGACTGATGATCGATTGCACGACATTGCGATCATCTGGCGATTCGGCAATGCCTTTAACGAAGGAACGATCGATCTTGATCCGATCGACATGGAGCTGGCGCAGCGACGACATCGACGAATAGCCGACGCCAAAATCGTCAATGGCAATGTGGACGCCCTGGCTGGTCAACGCCGCCAGCTTGCCCTGCACCGAGCCGATGTCCTTGGCGCTGTCCTCGGTGATCTCGATTTCCAGCATCGAGGCCGGCAGATCGAGCCTTGTGAGCCGCGTCATGATCAGCTCGTCCACCGCGATCTGCACGATTTCCCGCGGCGACAGGTTCATCGCCACTCTGACATGCCCGAGCCCCATCGCGCGCAAGGTCTGCATCATGGCGCAGACGTCTTTCAGAATGTAGCGAAACAAAACTTCGGCAGCGCCGGATAGGGAGGCGACTGCCACAAGGTCGCCTGGCGGAATCCAGCCATGGCGCGGATGGTTCCAGCGCACGAGCGCTTCGAGACCCGTGAGCTTACGCCCGCCTTCACCCAGGATCGGCTGGAACCAGACCTCCAGGACGTCCTTGCTCAACGCCTTTGCCAGATCGCGCTCGATATCGCGGCGCATTTCAAGGTGATTGCGAAGATCGTCGTCAAACACATAGAAGCGATTGCGCCCCTGCGATTTTGCCCTGTAGAGCGCTGCGTCGGCGCGGGCCAACATTTCGTCGACATCGGGTTCGTCAGATACGCACACGCCGATGCTGACGCCGATGCGGCCGGCATCGAAGCTGGCAAAGGGAATGGACATGGCGGCGATGAGCTTGGTCGCCACAACCGACATGGCGTCCTCACCGAGCGCGGAATCGAACAGGGCAGCAAACTCGTCCCCGCCCCAACGTGCGATAAACACCTCACCTTCGAGGCTCTGGCGCAGCCGCCTGCCGACCTCGACGAGCACCCGGTCGCCCGATTTGTGGCCAAATGCGTCGTTGATGGACTTGAATCCGTCAAGATCAAGCAGCATGAGCGTGTGCCCGGCGCCGGAGGCCGGTAAGGCGGCAACCGCCTGCATCAGACCATTGCGATTGAGAAGTCCTGTCAATGCATCATGGGCGGCGTGATAGCCCATTTCGGCCGCAGCTTCTGTCGCCGCGTCCCTGGCTGCCTTCAAGGATTGTGCCATGGCAGTCGCTTCATTCTTGAGCCTGCTCGACTGGCGAAAAAGGCTCTCGCTTTCAAACGCGCCGCGTATCAGCGCTGCAAGGTAAAGGACCACCGTTGCGGCAAGGGCGTAGTGATCAAACCCGCCGGCATAGACAAGGCATGCGGCGACGGACAAAAGCACGGGGACGATATATGAGATCGGCATGCGCGCATAAGCGAAGCCGGCGGTGATCGCGCCTGCGGTAATACCGCATATGATCGTCAGGTAGAAGACCGTTTGCGGGGCCGTATAGCCCGCGCACAGAACGGCAATGAAGGCCCAGACCACGCCGGAAAGCGCGGCGATTGCCGATTGCAGGAAAAGATGCTGACTTACCGACGCCGGGTCCATGTTGCCTGGCTCGGCCGGATCGCCCGGGCGAAGCAGCCTGACCTGGAAGCGGCAGAGCGCGATCCGGGCAAGGTTGACGAGGGTCGACGCAAGAAACCAGGTAAGTCCGGCCAGCATCAGGCCATAACGGATAGCGACCAGCAGGCTGATCAGGCCAAGTACGATGCTGACGGGAACGGAAATGAACATGCTGCGGCGCACGGCCATAAGCTGGTCGGCCCGGATCAGGTCTTCCAGCACGAGCACCTCAGCTTCCGGCGGTTGATTGAGACTCATTGTCAGTTACCACTGTATTGGCTGTTATCGAGCTTATCGCATCCCGGGAACATGATGCAATTTTATCGCTCGCAAGCCCAACTTGGCCGGCTTTCATTCACCAGGCGACAGATTTTTCCCTGACATATGGGTCGTCTCGCGGCGTCCATCCGTCTTATGTTGCCGTGTCGCGTTGCCGGGTCGACAGGATCACTGGTCTTATATGTCCCGAAAGGACCGCGCGGTCTCCGTCGCTCCGATATGTTGCTTTGGTGTCTTCAACGACCGTATAGAGCTTGTCGTCGCGAAAGGCACTGAACGTCCGCGTCGAATTCCCGTCTGCCGGAGCTGCTTTGATGTCGAGGAAATCGCCTTCGGCGGCAGCGGCCACAATGCGGGCATCGGCCGCCGAATGGGCACGAACGACGACCTCACCCTGGTTCTCGGCATTGTTCCAACGCGGATCGGTCTCGTCAACGACAGGCAAAAGGCGAAAGATTTTGAGTGATGCCATATCCTCCTCCTCAAACTGCTAAGGCTCGGGTCATGCCCGGTAAAGGTCATGACGAGCAAATTGGTTCCTCGTACGAGGGAACGGCGTGAGGAAATCGAAAACGGGTTCAGCCTACCACACTCCTTTGCGTCCACGTTGGAACCCACAGGGACGGCCGTCGTTATGGTTGTTCATTTCAAAGGGAAATGAACCCCAACCGAGGAGACGACAATGGCCGAGAAAAAGACGCTGGAGACCCTCTTTCACGACACGCTCAAGGATATCTATTATGCTGAACGCAAGATATTGAAGGCCCTTCCCAAGATGGCGAGAGGGGCAAGTTCATCCCAGCTCAAGGCCGCCTTCGAAAAACACCGCGATCAGACCGAAGTTCATGTCGAACGCCTGCAGCAGGTTTTCGAAATCCTCGGTAAACGCGCGCAGGGCAAGACATGCGAGGCGATCGAGGGTCTGATTGCCGAAGGCGAAGAGATCCTTGACGGCTTCAAGGGCCAGCCTGCCATCGATGCGGGCCTGGCTTCCGCCGCACAGGCCGTTGAACACTACGAGATTGCCCGCTACGGCACTTTGGCGCGCTGGGCAGGTGAACTCGGGCTCAAGGATGCGCAAAAGCTTCTCGCGACGACCTTGCAGGAAGAGACGGCAACCGATGCGGCTCTGACCGCGCTTGCCGAAAAAACGCTGAACCAGTCGGCCATGGCCGCCTGAACGTTGCAAAGGCATTGCGCGCCGCCTCAATGCGACGAGGCGGCGCGCTTGCATTTGGTCCGGGAACGATGACGAGTGGATTGCGTTTTGGGCCGATCTGCGAGGCAGCCCATATTTGCGTGGACATGCAAGGGCTTTTCACCGGCAACAGCCCGTGGGCGATGCCCTGGTTCGAGCGCGTCCTTCCGCATGTCCATGCACTCGTTGCGCCGCATCCCGCGCGAACGATCTTCACGCGGTTCATTCCGGCGAAACGTCCGCAAAGTGCGGGCGGCAGCTGGCAACGCTATTACAAAAGATGGCGGGAGATGACATTGTCCGTGATCGATGAAAGAAAAATCGACCTCGTACCGGAGCTTGCGCGCTATGCGCCGCCGGCGCGTCTATGGGACAAGCGCGCATATTCGCCCTGGCATGGCGGGCAACTGGCTCGCGTTCTCGGCGATGCAGCCATCGGAACCCTCATCGTCTCCGGCGGCGAGACCGATGTGTGTGTCCTTGCCACCGTGCTTGGCGGCGTCGATTACGGCTACAGGATGATCATTGCGACGGACGCCGTGTGCAGTTCTTCCGATCAGGCCCATGATGCCATGCAACTCTTTTATGGGCAGCGATTGTCGCAACAGGTGGAGACAGCTGAGACCACAGAGATCCTCGACGCGTGGCGATGGGAGGATTGAGTAAAAAGCCTACATCTGCTTGATGTGCATCACGGTCACACGCTTCAGCGCCTCGATATCCCCGCCAGCGATGGCATCGATCATCTGGTGGTGCTCGCGCGATGACTGTTCGATCCGTGCGCGCGTCTTCCACTGCGAGACAGGCGCCGAAGAGGTGCGCTGCCTGATCTCGGTGATGAGATTGACCAATTCCCGGTTACCGCATAGCGCAAGCAGTTCATGGTGAAAGGCAAGATTGGCTTCGTAAAGCTCGATCATGGTCCCGTTCATGATGAGCTCGTCGAAACGATTGGCGAGACCGCGCAATTTCCCGATCGCCAGCTCCGAGGCATGGGCGACGACTTTGTCGGCGACGGCGGTCTCGAGAATGACGCGAATATCGCTGACTTCCTCGGCCTGACGTCCATCCGGCTCAAACACATGATATCCGCGGTTAGGAACGTGCTCGACAAGCCGCTTCTGGACCAATCGATCAAGGGCGCGCCGCACTTCAGGCCTGGTGCTCTTGTAGCGCTGTTCAAGGTCGATCTGTTTCAGCCAGACACCCGGAGCAAGGACGCCTGCGAGAATATCGTGGAGGATGAGATCCGTGACGTCCCCGGATTTCTGCTGCGCGTTCTTTCGTTCCTTAAGCCCACTCATGCTTTGCTTCCCGTCCCCCCAAATTCTGACGTCATTTAAAAATGGATCGGCTCCAAGGAGATTTACGCGAGAGAAATAGTTTTACACAGAGGTTGCGTAAAAAAATTTGGCCGCTAAATTGGTGCCAATTTTGGTAACTATCATAAAACATGCCGTTTGGGAAATCATGAGAAATTCGGGAACCGTCTGGGACATCGTCGAGGCCAAGCGTGATGCATTCTTCAATCTCGCCGACAGCGTTTGGGAAACGCCCGAGACAAATTACCAAGAGTTTCACTCTTCCAACGCCCATGCCGCTCTGCTTGAAAGCGAGGGCTTCCGTGTCACGCGGGCCATTGCAGGTTTGCCGACCGCCGTCATGGGCGAGGCCGGCGAGGGTGGGCCGGTCATTGCCATTCTCGGTGAATTCGACGCGTTGCCCGGATTGAGCCAGGTCGCCGGCCTTGCCGAGGAACGGCCGCTTGTCGCAGGCGGCAACGGGCATGGCTGCGGCCACAACCTTCTCGGCTCCGGATCGATGCTCGCGGCAGCGGCCGTCAAGGACTACCTGGCAAAAAATGGCCTCAAAGGTCGCATCCGCTACTATGGCTGCCCGGCCGAAGAAGGCGGATCGTCCAAGGGCTTCATGGTGCGCGCCGGCGTCTTTGATGACGTCGACATCGCCATTTCCTGGCATCCGGCAGCCTTTGCCGGTGTGAACAATCCGATTT
>NZ_JBBNAM010000191.1:0-13014 GCF_037994425.1 Phyllobacterium sp. | reverse complement strand
GGATAAACATGGCGAGTCTCGCGTGTCAGTTTAGAATTGTTCAAAAGCGATATAGGCCTTAAAACCCAACTCTTCAAGTCAGGATTGTATCACGTTTTGCTGCGGGATCAGGTAATCGCGTCGATGTCCTCGTCGGAAAGATTGTAAGGCACGACGGTGACTGGAATGGAGAAGGATTCGCGCCCGGCCAGAGACTGCACGAGCGGCCCCGGACCTTCCTTGCCTGAGCCCGCAGCGAGCACGAGAATGGCGATATCCTGGTCGTCCTCGATCAGCTTTTGGATTTCTTCCGATGTAAGCCCCTCGCGCACGACGAGTTCGGATTCGATCCCAATCGTCTCGCGGACATTGGCGGCAAACTTGCTCAGCGTCGCGCTTGCCCGCTCCTGCGCCTCCGCGCGCATGATCTGCTCGACACCGAGGAACGCCTGAAAATCGGCCGTATCGATGACGAAGAGCAGCAGCAGCACGCCTCCGGTGGTCTTGGCACGACGCGAGGCATAGGCAACAGCCCGCTCGCATTCCGGCGTTTCATCGATGACGGCGAGAAATTTGCGGCGATGCCCCGCTTCACGGCTGAGACGTTTCGATACCATGTGCCCGTTTCCTGCCCTGACCGATGTGATTGTTCATCGCCTGCAAGACCCGGTCCTAGTCTTGCAGGAACCCGATAATATCACGCACATTGCGCAACGTCTTCTCGGCGAGAACGGCTGCGCGCTCGCCGCCATCCTTCAAAACCGCGTCGACATAGTCAGGATCCGCCGAGATTCTGCGCATTTCCTCGGCAATCGGCGCCAGACGCTCGACCGCGAGGTCTGCGAGCGCCGGCTTGAACACGGAAAATTGCTGACCGCCGAAATCGCTGACCACTTTCGCCTTGTCCGCGTCGATCAGGGCCGCGTAGATACCGACCAGGTTGTCTGCTTCCGGGCGATCCTTGAGACCGTCGACGTCCGACGGCAAGGGTTCGGAATCGGTCTTGGCCTTGCGGATCTTCTTCGAAATCGTGTCGGCATCATCGATGAGGTTGATACGGGAAAGGTCGGAGGGATCGGATTTCGACATCTTCTTGGTACCGTCGCGCAGGCTCATGACACGTGCGGCAGGTCCGCCGATGACGGGTTCCGTCAATGGAAAGAAACTGGCTATCGTCTCGTCACCCGACTGCGTTTCGACGCCGAGGCCGAGTTCGGCGATCCGCTCCGAGAAATCCGTATTGAACTTCTGTGCGATGTCGCGTGTGAGTTCGAGGTGCTGCTTCTGGTCTTCACCGACCGGAACATGGGTGGCGCGGTACGCGAGGATATCGGCAGCCATCAGGTTCGGGTAGGTAAACAGCCCAACCGAGGCGTTCTCACGGTCCTTGCCGGCCTTGTCCTTGAACTGCGTCATGCGGTTCAGCCAACCCATGCGGGCGATGCAATTGAACACCCAGGCTAGCTCGGCATGCTGACGCACGCGGCTCTGGTTGAAGACAATGTGCTTTTTTGCGTCGATGCCCGAAGCAAGGAAAGCGGCGGTCACTTCACGCGTATTGCGCATCAGCTCGACCGGGCCGCCCCACACTGACATAGCTTGAGTGATCGCATGCTGGTCGACCACGCAATAGATGCAATTATAATCTTCCTGCAGAGCGACCCAGCGCCGGATTGCACCCAGATAGTTACCGAGATGCAGATTACCGGTTGGCTGGACACCGGAAAAGACGAGCTGTTCAAACGTGCTCATGAATAGTCCTTGATCGTTCGGGGATCGGGCTTGCGGGCGCGAAACGCAATGAAGCGCGGTTTTGGCAGAGGCACACGCAGTATTCAAGCCCTATCGATATTATGGATTACTTGAGTTCCAACAGATCCCACTTGTTGCCGTACAGATCCCTGAAGACGGCGACGCTTCCATAAGGCTCGTGGCGCGGTTCTTCGAGGAAGGTCACGCCGGCCTTCATCATTGCTTCGTGGTCGTTTGCAAAATCATCCGTATAAAGAAACAGCGCAACCCGCCCGCCGGTTTGGTTGCCGACGGATGCTTCCTGCTCGTCTCCATCTGCCTTGGCAAGGAGGAGGCGCGCGCCGCCGTCGCCCGCGATCACAACCACCCAACGCTTCGCATCCGCAAGCGGCTTATCCTCGACAAGCAGAAAGCCCAGTTTGCGCGTGAACCAGTCGATGGCTTCGTCATAGTCGCGAACGACGAGCGTTATCAACCCGATGTGACGGCTCATGACGCCGGATCCGTCGGCGAGATTTCAGGGGCCTTCGCACGGCGCTTCACATTGCGGCGGATCATTGCAAGGCTCGCGCCGCCGGTGCCGAAGGCAAGTGCGAAATAGAGGATCATCGACAACGCGACCAGCGACATCACCGCGACGGCCTGAGTATAGAGTGGGGCGTGGGGCGCAAGGGAGGGCCCCATCCAGACGATTGCGTAGTGAAGTCCTAGCCCCATGAGAGCCGCCGATATCAAGAGGCGTGGAATACGGGTGAGTAGGGGAATGTCGCGGCCCCAGTGACCCCGCCAGACCAACGTCGCAAACAGCAGCACGGCATTGACCCAACCGGCAACGATCTCAGCGGTGGCAATGCCGGTTTCGTGGATGATGGGGAAGAGGGTGAGCGCAAGGGAAACGTTAACAACCACCGCGACGGCTGCAAAGATCATAGGGGTGCGCGTATCCTCGCGCGCGAAAAACCCGGGGAGAAACGCCTTGATCAGGACAAACGCGGGAAGGCCAAGACCATAGACGGCCAATATGTTGCCGACCGTATGGGTCGAACTCGCTGAAAAGTTGCCGCGCTCGTAGAGCATGCGAACGATCGGCTCTGACATGACGAGGAGCGCTGCGGCGGCAGGAAGCGTCAGGAACAAGGTGAATTCGACCGAGCGATTCTGCAGGCTTGCCGCCTCCTTGAGGTTGCCGGAGCGCAGGGCGCGCGCGAGTTCCGGCAGGAGAACGGTGGCGACGGCGATGCCGACAACGCCGAGCGGCAATTGGTAGATGCGGTCTGCATAGGCGAGCGACGAAATCGCGCCTGATTTTGCCGAAGCAATGTTGGTGTTTATCAAAAGATTGATCTGCGTAATCCCACCCGTGACTGCGGCCGGAAGCGCCAGGACCAGCAGACGTTTCACATTCTTCGTGAGGTGCGGCAGGCGGAAGCCGATGGATATGCCGGCATTGCGCACCGCAATCCAGACGATTGCGAGTTGCACCAGACCCGAAGCCATGACACCCCAAGAGAGGGCATACCCAACCGCCCTGCCGTCCTGTCCGGTGAACCAGGCGTAGCCAAGGACGCCGATCAGGATAATGTTGAGAAACACCGGCGCGATCGCTGCGGCGAAATAACGGTGCAGCGAGTTCAACATGCCGCTCATCATCGCCGCCAGCGACATGCAGGCGAGATAGGGGAACATGATGATTGCCATGCGCACCGTATTGTCGAACTTCATCGGGTCCTCGACAAAGCCCGGCGCGATGACATAGCGCACGATCAGTGGCATCGACACTTCCATCAGGATGGTGAGTGTCAAAAGCACGGTGAAGAGGACGCCGAACACCTCCTCGGAGAAGCGCCTTGCCCCATCGAGGCCATTGGCTTCGATCTCCTTGGCAAAGAGCGGCACGAAGGCGGCATTGAACGCTCCTTCTGCAAAGAGCCGGCGGAATGTATTCGGAAAACGGAAGGCCGCGTTGAATGCGTCGGCGATCGGGCCGGTACCGAGCGCGCTCGCCATCAGCATTTCGCGGGTGAAGCCAAAGACGCGGCTCATCAGCGTACCGGATGCGACCGTCGCAAATTTCTTGACGAGACTCATCTATTCCGCCGTCATGAGGATGTTTTGCCGTTGGGGCTGAGCAGTCGTTATATCGCCTTCGCCGAAGAGGGCGAGCAGCTTCTTGCGGATCCGATTCTGTCTGGCCGTATTGGTAACCTTCTGGCCGACAAGATCGGTCACGTAGAAGACGTCGATGACCTTCTCGCCGAAGGTCGTCACATGCGCAGAGGCGATATCCAGCGACAGGTCGGAAATGATGCCGGTGATTTCCGAAAGAAGACCTGGCCGGTCCAGCCCTTCAACTTCGATGACGGTGAATTTGTTTGAGAGCGTATTGTTGATCTCAACGCTGGGGGCAATGCGGAAAGCCCGTACGGCGCGCTTGGGCTTGGTGCGTGCTGCCAGCATTTCCGGAAGATAGCTGCGCCCTGAAAGCACATCCTCGATGAGGCGGCCAACATTCTTCGCCCTCCGCCGCTCGTCATCATCGGTCGAAAATTCGCGGCTGATAAGGATAGTGTCGAGTGCCCGTCCGTCGCTGGTCGTGAAGATCTGTGCATCAACAATATTGGCGCCCGCCGCTGCGCAGGCGCCGGCAATGATCGAGAGCAGGCGCGGATGATCGGGCGAAAGAACGGTGATCTCGGTGACGCCCTCGAAATCATGGGTCTTAACCATGGTGGAGAGCGCCTTGCCCCCGGCATCGGATTCGCGAATGAAATTCGCGTGGCGGATCTGATCGTCGAGGCTGACCGTGAGGAGATAGTTTTGATAATGCAAAGCGAGGTAGGACTGGCGCTCGATCTGCGGCCATGAAGAGAGCGCATGTTCAAGCTGCGCGCGCGCGTGTTCGGTGCGCTCCTTGCGCGGAACTTCGGAAAAGCCGCCGGTCAGGAGCAACTCCGTCTCGTAGAAGAGGTTACGCAGCAGTTGGCCCTTCCAACCGTTCCATACGCCAGGGCCCACCGCCTTGATATCGCAGATGGTGAGGATCAGCAGCAGCTTCATCCGGTCGAGCGATTGCACGATCTCGGCGAAGTCTTCGATCGTTTTGCGGTCATTAAGGTCGCGCGATTGCGCCACCCTACTCATGGTAAGATGTTGTTCGACGAGCCAGGCGACAGTCTCGGTATCGGCCTTGGAAAGGCCAAGCCGGGGTCCAAGCCGCCTTGCAATGCGGGCGCCGGCGACGGAGTGATCCTCGGGACGCCCCTTGGCGATGTCATGGAGCAGCAACGCCACGTAGAGGATATTGCGATCCTTCTTCAAGCCCGGCATGATCTGGTTGGCCAGCGGATGTTCCTGGCCGAGGTCGCCATGGTCGATCTCCGACATAACGGAGATACAGCGCAGAAGATGCTCGTCGACCGTGTAGTGATGATACATGTTGAACTGCATCATCGCGACGACCTTGCCGAAATCGGGAATGAACTTGCCGAGTACGCCGGATTCGTTCATCCGCCGCAAGATCAGCTCCGGATTACGCTCCGAAGTGAGAATTTCGAGAAAAAGCCGATTCGCTTCAGCGTTTTCACGCAGCTCTGCATTGATCAGCGACAGTGAACGCGTAACGAGCTGCATGGCATCCGGATGAAACTCGAGCCCATGCTGGTCGGCAAAGTGAAACAGGCGGATAAGGTTGATGGGGTCCTTTTCGAAGACGCCGTCATTGGCGATGGTGATACGATGGTTGTCGACGACGAAATCGCTCGTACCGGCAAGCTTGCGTTTGCGCCGGGAGAAAGTCAGGAAAATCCGATTGAAGCCGGGCACGTGCTTGGCCTGCTCTTCCTCCAGCGCCGCGCAAATGATCCGGGTCAGATCGCCGACCTCCTTGGCAACGAGGAAGTAGTGCTTCATGAAGCGTTCGACATCACGCTGCCCCGGATGGGCCGTATAGCCAAGCCGCTGCGCAATTTCGCTCTGGATGTCGAAGGAAAGGCGCTCCTCCGCCTTGCCGGTCAGGAAGTGCATATGGCAGCGGACGGCCCATAGAAGGTCCTCCGCCTTGCGAAACTTGTTGTGCTCGGCTCGCGAAAGTACGCCGAGCCTGACAAGGTCATCGCTGGTCTTGACGCGGTAATAATATTTGGCGATCCAGAACAATGTATGCAGGTCGCGCTGGCCGCCTTTGCCCTCCTTGACGTTGGGCTCGACTAGATAGCGTGTCGCGCCGGCCTTGCGGTTGCGAGCATCGCGTTCCGCGAGCTTGGCTTCGATGAATTGGGGTCCCGTTCCCTTGACGACCTCATCATCGAAGCGCCGTTCCAGCGTGGTGAATAGTTCCTCATTGCCGCAAATATAGCGGGCTTCGAGAATACTGGTGCGGATCGTCATATCTGCCAGCGACAGGCGGATGGACTCATCGAGATTGCGCGTCGCATGACCGACCTTGAGCCCGGCGTCCCACAGCATGTACAGAATATATTCGACGACCTGTTCGCCCCAGGGCGTCTGCTTGTAGGGCAGGAGAAATAGTAGGTCGATATCCGAGCCGGGTGCAAGGGCACCGCGTCCATAGCCGCCCACGGCGACTATGCTCATTCGCTCAGCTGTAGAGGGGTTTACCGCAGGATAGACATGGGCGACCGCGAATTCATAGACCGCGGATATGATCTGATCCATGAGCCAGGAAAGCCGCATGGCGCAACGCGTCCCGCCAGCGTCCTTCATCAACAGCGCTTCGGCCGTCTTGCGTCCCGATGCGAGTGTTTGCTTGACGAGCTGCAGCACGTCGTTGCGATCGACGGATGCTGCCCCATTGTCCTTCGCCGCCTTGACCAGATCTTCAAACTGTCGATGAAGTGTGGTGGGGTTGACGATCTGTTCCAGTTTCAGGTCTGAGGCGTTCATGAACACGACTTTATGAATGATCGCCCGCTATAGCGCGAAATTACTTCAAACGGAATGACTTCATTTGAAGCAGGTGAAGCAGGCCATTTCATGAGTTGATTGTGGCTAGGCCTTTCAAGCGGTAGAGCACTTCGAGGGCCTCGCGCGGCGTCATCTCGTCCGGATTGACGCCTGAGAGAGCGGTAACCAGCGCGCTGTCCTTGGCCTGCGCCGGCCTTGGCGGTTGGCGCTTCACCTCAACGGAGAATAGCGGCAGATCGTCGATGAGTTTATCTGCCTTGCCGGTCGTATTGCCCGCCTCGAGCTGGTGAAGCACGTCGCGGGCGCGGTTGACGACCGCTTCCGGAAGTCCGGCGAGACGCGCCACCTGGACGCCGTAGGAACGGTCGGCCGCTCCTTTGGCGACTTCATGCAGGAAAACCACGTCGCCATCCCATTCCTTGACCCGCATCGTCACGTTGCTGAGGCGGCGAAGCTTCTCCGAAAGAGCCGTCATTTCATGGAAATGGGTCGCGAAGATCGCCCGGCACTGGTTCTTCTCGTGCAGATACTCGACCGCCGCCCAGGCAATCGACAGGCCGTCGAAGGTCGCCGTGCCGCGCCCGATCTCATCGAGAATGACCAGCGACCGATCGCTTGCCTGGTTAAGGATCGCGGCCGTCTCCACCATTTCCACCATGAAGGTGGAGCGGCCACGGGCAAGGTCATCGGACGCGCCGACGCGGGAAAACAGGCGATCGACGATGCCGATATGGGCCGAGCCGGCGGGAACGAAAGAGCCCATTTGTGCGAGGATCGTGATCAGGGCGTTTTGGCGCAGGAACGTCGATTTACCGCCCATATTCGGGCCGGTCAGGAGCCAGATCGCGCCTCTGCCGTTCCCTTCGGGCGAAAGGTCGCAATCATTGGCGACGAAGGGGTTGGCCGCTTGCCGGCGCAGCGATTGTTCGACCACCGGATGACGTCCGGCAACGATAGCAAAAGCGAGACTGTTATCGACGATGGGACGGCAATAGCCTTGTTCTTCCGCAAGGGCGGCAAGTGATACGGAAACATCGAGCGCGGCGAGCGCCACTGCTCCAGCCCGGATCGCCTCAGCGTTGGCAACCGTTTCCTGGGTCAGCCGCTCGAACACGTTAAGCTCGATGCCAAGTGCGCGGTCCGCCGCATTGGCGATCTTGGTTTCGAGTTCCGCGAGTTCCGTAGTGGTGAAACGCATTGCATTGGCAATGGTCTGGCGATGAATGAACTTCGCCCTGGCGGCATCCGTATCGGTCATCACCGAAGCATTGTTGGCCGTCACTTCGATGAAATAGCCGAGCACATTGTTGTGCTTTATCTTCAATGACTTGATGCCCGTCGTCTCCATGTAGTTAGCCTGGAGACCCGCAATGATGCGGCGCGAATGGTCGCGAAGTGCGCGCATTTCATCAAGTTCGGCATTGTAGCCAGACCGCACGAAGCCACCATCCCGCTTGAGGAGCGGGAGCTCATCGGCAAGCGCCTCTTCGAGATGCCGGAGGAAATCACGCGGCAAGTCCGCCAGGCTATCGCGCACATTGGCAAGTTCTACGGGGAGAATTTCGGTTCCGATGATACGGGCGATCTCGTCGGCAGCTTCGAGCCCACGGTCAAGGGCGCCGAGATCACGCGGGCCGCCACGCCCCACAGCGAGCCGCGAAAGCGCACGCGGCATGTCCGGGACGCCTTTCAGGGTCTCCCGTACGACATCGGCGAGCGATTGGTGGAGCAGGAAGAAGGATATGGAATCGAGGCGCGTCGAAACTGCTTCAGGACTCGTCAGTGGCGCGGTGAGACGCTCGGCCAGAAGCCGGGCGCCGCCGCCGGTGACAGTGCGATCGATCGCCTTGAGCAGGCTGCCATCACGATTGCCTGAAAGGGTGCGCAAAAGTTCAAGGTTGGCACGCGTGGCGGGATCGATGAAGAGCGATGAGCCTTCCGACTCGCGCTCCGGCCGCATGAGCGGCGGACGCTCCGCGATCTGCGTCTTCTCGACATAGGCGATAGCGCCGGAGATTGCGGAAAGTTCCACTCGCGAGAACTGGCCGAATCCGTCGAGGGTCCCAACGTCGAAATAGCGCTGTATCCGGTTTTCGGCGGTTGCGCTGTCGAAAAGGCTGGATGGCTGCGGCGACACCGATCGGCCGAGAATGTCGAAGACAGGCCGTAACTCCGGATCGTGGAAGACGGGATCGGCAACGATGAGTTCGCGCGGTTCGACCCGCAAGATGTCGGCAAGTAGGCGTGAGGCATCGGTTTCGCTGACGCGGAAGGTGCCGGTCGAAATATCGATCCAGGCAAGTGCAAACTGGCCCTTTCCGGCGCCCTTCACGCGGCCGAGCGTCATCAGGTAATTGGCTTCGGAGGGATCGAGGAGCTTCTCCTCGGTGATTGTTCCGGGCGTTACGAGGCGGACGACGTCACGCTTGACGACGGATTTCGCCCCGCGCTTCTTGGCTTCCGCCGGATCTTCAATTTGCTCGCAGACGGCGACCCGAAAGCCGCGCGCAATCAGCTTCTGCAGGTAGTCGTCTGCGGCATGGACCGGCACGCCGCACATCGGAATGTCTTCGCCGAGATGCTTGCCGCGCTTGGTCAGCGTAATGCCAAGTGCGCGCGATGCTTCGACCGCATCGTCGAAGAAGAGCTCGTAGAAATCGCCCATGCGATAGAACAGGAGACTATCGGGATTCGTCGCCTTGATCTCGATATATTGCTCCATCATCGGCGTCGGCCGCGCCAATGGCTCAGCGTCGTAGGCGGGCGTTTCGATTATGGTTGCCAGCTCGGCCAATGCGCTCTCCTGATAGACCCTTGTCCGATCAGGAGCAATCTATGCGCAAATGCAGCATTTACCCACCTCTGTAGCGGGTATCTTGCGCTCTTCTCCACAGATGATCGGTCTTCGTCAGGTGAAGCGCTTGGCTTCCGCAGCATAATGGCTGATATAGCGCTCGGCGATACGGCTCACGGGGAGGATGATCAAAACATCCGTGGTGCCAAAATCGTGGTCGACGACAGCGCCATCACCAATCATCGCGCCAAGGCGCAGATAGCCCTTGATCAACGGCGGCATGGCGAACATGGCGACACGCGGGTTGATCGCCTCTGCGGGAACCAGATCCATCGGCTGGTAGCGGTCAGGCAGCGCACGTACATCCCAATCATTCGTTGCTCGAAAATTGTGGTGAAGGAACGACAGCTGTAGGGCGTGTGCGGCCGGAACGGTGCCCTGAAACGATGCGCATCCAAACATGACGCCGATCGAATGATGACGGCAATATGTCCAGATGCCCTGCCACAGCAGTTCAACGGTGCGCTTCGACCGGTATTCCGGCAGAACACAGGATCTACCAAGCTCAAGGAAGCGCAAGTCCGGCTTGGCGTTGACGAGGCTATCGATCGAATATTCGCTGGCTGAATAGAAGCCGCCCGTTTCGAAGGCGCGCTCCGAACGAAGCAGGCGGTACGTACCGACGATCTGCTTGTGCTTGGGGCCGGCGATTGACGTGTCGTAGACAAGGAGATGATCGCACACCGGATCGAATCGGTCAGCGTCGCGCTGCTCCAGTGTCGCCGATCCCTTGGCGCCGAGTTCGTCGAAGAAAACCTTGAAGCGAAGCTGCTGTGCCGACTCGATCTCGTCCTCGGTCTGGGCAAGGCATACCTCCATCGTGCCGATGCGACCGAGCACCGAAACGAGACTTGGCGCCATGGAAGGCGAGGGCGTTGAATCAACCTGCGGCATCATGCGCTGATCTTTAGTAGTTGAAGCACGTTCAAGCAAGACGATGCTCATGTCGGTTCGCTCTTAAGGGAGGTTGATCGGTCGTCGGTCGCCTCCTGAATACTACAAATCAATGACGGCAGCATGACGTGAGTTGCAGCGCGCTGCACCCAGCGATGACATGGGGCGATTTCCGCCAAGTTCAGTTCTTGCCGGGCTCACCCCTGCCAGTCCGGCGCTCACGCAGCCAGACGATAACTTCCTCGATAACGACGAGCGCCGCGCCGACCGAAATATAGGCGTCCGCAAGATTGAAGACGGCAAATGACCAGGTCGGCAGGTGAAATAAAATATAGTCGATAACGTAGCCGTGGATGCTGCGGTCGATCAGGTTGCCGACCGCGCCTCCGATTATCAGGGCGAAGCCGAAGCGGGAGAGCCAGCGCGTTGCCGCCGTCGACCACCAGAGATAACTGACGAAGCAGATGATGACGATCGTGAGTGCGATCAGGGCCAGATCGTGGAGCCCGCTGAGCATCGAAAAGGCAATACCGTTGTTGTGAACGCGAAAGAGGGCCAGGAAGGGCAGGACATCGATCTGCTGCTGGTAGTCCATGCCCGTCTCGATCAGATATTTGATGATCTGATCGCTGATGACGGCAAACGCGACCACCGCCAATAAACCATAAGCTGCCTTGGTTTTCATCATTCTCTTGTCTCAGTTTCCGCCATCGAGCTTTAAAGCATCGCGTCTTATCTCAAACAGCATGATCCCGGTTGCAATGGCAAGGTTGAGCGAGTCCGCCCGTCCTTCCTGGGGTATGCGGGCAAGCTCGTCGCAGCTTGCCGCCAAGTGGTCGGGCAAGCCCTGCTGCTCGTTACCCATCAGCAACATTACTGGCCGGTTTGCGTAAGGAATAGTGCGGTAATCGACAGCCCCCTTGAGATGCGTTCCAACGACCAATCCGGCAAAGCCCTTTCGCCAGGAAAGGAATTCGGCTTCGGTGGCGCGGGCGAGCGGAACGGCGAACACGGAACCCATGGTGGCGCGTACGGTTTCCAATGAAAATGGATCGGTGGTATCGCCTATCAGGACAATGCCCTTGGCGCCGACGGCATCGGCCGTACGAATGATCGTCCCGAGATTGCCCGGATCGCGCACCCGATCAAGCGCAACGTAGACGTCATTGCCGTGCGGTTTGATAGTGGCAAGCGGCTGGACTTTCTGTTCGAAGACACCGACGACCATTTGCGGATTGTCGCGCCGCGTGATCGCGGCGATGATCTTTTCACTAACCTCGAGAACGTCGCCGCCCTTGGCGATGGTGCGCGCCGCCACCTGTTCGACGGGGGAATTGCCTTTGCCCGCCTTGGAATAGACGAGCGTCCGAATCGTCCAGCCGAGATCAAGTGCGTCGATGATCAGCTTCAGCCCTTCCGCGAGAAAGACGCCCTGCTGGTCTCGATACTTCTTCATCGCAAGGGCGCGCAAATCCTTGACGATCGGGTTGGTCAGGCTCGTGACTTCCTTGACCTTGCCGGGGCGGGCTAGTCCCGTACCCCGATGGTGGTCGTCATGTCGTGTCATGTATTGCCCCAGCGGCTGAAAAGCGAGGTGGAGAGCGCGCGCTCCGACGAGCGTTCGCGCAGGATGAGTTCGCCTGACTCCACCGTGCCGCCAAGACCGGTGAAAGTATCGCGCATCAGTTCATGGATCGCGAAGAACGACGCTCGGATGGAATAGGCTGTCAATACGACAGCAAGCGGATTTGGCGAGAGAATGGCGCGGCAGAGGTCAACCATATCCGGCAGATTGTCGAAGAGTTGCCAGACCTCACCGCCAGGTCCGCGGCCGTAGGCGGGAGGATCGAGCAGGATGATATCGTAAGAGCTGCCACGGCGTTCCTCGCGCATCACGAACTTCATGGCGTCTTCGCAGATCCAGCGGATGGGCTTGCCTGAAAGGCCGGCCATTTCCTGATTCTCCCGGGCCCAAGCAATGGCTTTCTTCGAAGCGTCCACGTGGGTGACTTCCGCGCCAGCGCGGGCGGCGACAAGCGAGGCAACGCCTGTATATCCGAAAAGATTGAGCACTTTAACCGGCCGTTTGGCCTTGCGGATCAGGCCGTTCATGTAGGCCCAATGGGTTCCCTGCTCGGGAAATACCCCGACATGCCGGAACGAAGTGAAGCGGCCATAGAATGGCAACCCGTCAAAGGCAAGCGGCCAAGTTTCGCCGAGCGGTATCTTGGGGAAATGCCAACGTCCGACGCCTTCTTCGTCCGTATTGCCGGTGAACACAGCATCCGCCTTGTCCCATTCGGTCCTGTCCCAGGCTGGCAGCCAAATCGCCTGACCCTCGGGCCGGACAATACGGTATGGTCCATATTGCTCGAGCTTCAGGCCATTGCCGCTATCAAGGAGAGCGTAGTCATTGGAAGGCTGGGTTTCGAGAATTAGGCCCGTTCGCTCCTGTGGGCGTGCCCCGGACCGACGAACGAGCAGGCGTTTCGGCGAAGCTTCCTTCGCGGCGCTTTGTGCGGGCATGTCGATGGCGGGCGTGCGCGCTTGTTTAGCAAATTGCGGGCGCGGCTTCGTTGGGCCTTGCCGTTGAGCAATGCCTCTCGCGGGGC
>NZ_JBBNAM010000190.1:0-17424 GCF_037994425.1 Phyllobacterium sp. | reverse complement strand
TGAGCGAAGCATACGAGCTCAAGGCCGAGGCGCGCGAACGGGTCGGTAAGGGGTCCGCCCGGGAAATTCGCCGCAACGGTAAAGTGCCAGCAGTCATCTATGGTGACAAGCAGGCGCCAATCTCGATCACCCTCGACTACAAGGCGCTGTACTACAAGATTCACGGCGGCGGCTTCAAGACGACGATTGCCAACATCCTTCTGGATGGCAAGTCAATCCAGGTCCTGCCCAAGGAATATCAGCTCGATCCGGTCACCGACAAGCCGGTGCATGTTGACTTCCTGCGCGTATCGGCAAAGTCGGTCGTCAACGTCCACGTACCGATCCACTTCCTGAACGAAGACGCTTCGCCCGGTATCAAGCGCGGCGGCGTTCTCAACATCGTTCGCCATGACATCGAACTGCATGTCCCGGCAAATGCGATTCCGGAAGCGATCGAAATCGATCTCACCGGCACCCAGATCGGCGACTCGATCCATATCTCCGCTGTGACGCTCCCGAAGGGCGCGACGCCGGTCATCCAGGATCGCGATTTCACGATCGCCACCATTGCCGGTCACGCAACCGCTGACGAAGTGACCACCGAAGCAGCAGCGGAACCGACTGAAACTGCAGAAAAAGAAGGCGAGTAATCGTCCTTTCGACTATTGGGAGCTAGGCGCGTGCTGCTTATCGCAGGTCTTGGCAATCCGGGCTCCCAATATGCTGCAAACCGGCACAATATCGGTTTCATGGCGGCGGATGAAATACATCGCCGCCATGGCTTTTCCCCCTGGACCCGAAAGTTCCAGGCGCTCGTTGCAGATGGCATCATTGACGGCGAAAAGACCATCCTGATCAAACCCCAGACCTTTATGAACCTCTCCGGCCAAGCTGTTGGCGAGGCCATGCGCTTCTATAAATTGACGGTGGGTGACCTCGTCGTCATTTATGACGAACTCGATCTTCCAGCGGGCAAGGTGCGCGTGAAGACAGGTGGCGGCGCAGGCGGCCACAATGGCATCAAGTCGATCGATGCGCATTGCGGCAAAGACTACCGGCGCGTTCGGCTCGGTATCAACCATCCTGGCGTCAAGGATATGGTGTCGAGCCACGTTCTCGGCAACTTTGCCAAGGCCGATAGCGAATGGCTGGAGCCACTCCTTGAAGCGGTTGCAGCCAATGCCGATTTGCTCGTCCGTAAGGATGATTCCGGATTTATGAACCGCGTCTCGCTCGCAGTCAGTGGTGGCACCCGGAACGAACCTGCAGGAACCGAAAAACCGGTTGTAAAAAACACCGGCCAAAGCCATATCCGCCAGGCGCGTCAGCAAAAGCCTGCCGTTACCATTCCAAAATCCGGCCCTATGGCCGACATGCTGAACAAACTCTTCGGCAAGAAAGAATAAGGATCGCACATTATGGGTTTCAAATGCGGCATCGTTGGCTTGCCTAACGTCGGCAAATCGACGCTCTTCAATGCCCTGACCAAGACGGCTGCGGCGCAGGCCGCCAACTACCCGTTCTGTACGATAGAACCCAATACCGGCGAAGTGGCGGTGCCGGATGCGCGCCTGCAAACAATTGCCAAGATCGGCAAATCAGCCAATATCGTCCCGACACGTATCAGCTTCGTTGATATTGCCGGGCTCGTACGCGGCGCATCCAAGGGCGAAGGTCTCGGCAACCAGTTCCTCGCCAACATTCGCGAGGTAGACGCAGTCGTGCATGTACTGCGTTGCTTCGAGGATGACGACATCACCCACGTCGAAGGTCGTATCGATCCGGTGTCCGACGCGGAGACCGTCGAGACCGAGCTCATGCTTGCCGATCTTGAAAGCCTCGAGCGGCGCATCGTCCAGTTCCGCAAGCGTGCGAGCAGCAAGGACAAGGAAGCACTCACGGTCCTGCCCATCATGGAGCAGGCTCTCGCCCTTCTCCAGGACGGCCAGCCGGTTCGCTTCATGCTGAACGGCATTGCCTCCGAGGACCTCGCGATCCTGCAGGACCTCAATCTCCTTACATCGAAACCTGTTCTTTACGTCTGCAACGTCGCTGAGAGCGACGCTGCCAGCGGTAATGAATATACCGAGGCCGTGGAGGAAATGGCGACTGGGCAAGGGGCCGAGACCGTCACCATCTCTGCTGCCATTGAAGCCGAGGTTGCGCAATTGCCTGAAGAAGAGGCGCGCGAGTACCTCGAGGCGATGAGCCTCGACGAGCCCGGCCTCGATCGCCTGATCCGCGCCGGTTACCGACTGCTTCACCTGATCACCTACTTCACCGTGGGCCCCAAGGAGGCGCGCGCCTGGACAGTCGAACGTGGCTCGAAGGCGCCGCGCGCTGCCGGCGTCATCCATACGGATTTCGAGCGTGGCTTCATCCGCGCCCAGACCATTGCCTACCATGACTATGTCAACCTCGGCGGCGAAGCTGCAGCCAAGGAAGCGGGTAAGGCCCGCGACGAAGGCAAGGAATATATCGTCCAGGACGGCGATATCATGCTGTTCAAATTCAACACCTAACCTGGGTTGCATGAAGATGGCTGAACGCGCTCCTAGATACGCCTATGAGGATTTCGTCGTCGGTAGCGAATGGTCGCTCGGTTCGAAAGCCGTCGTGGCCGAAGAGATCATCGATTTCGCCAGTCAATTCGATCCGCAGCCTTTCCACCTCGATGAGGCGGCGGGAAAGGCCAGCATCCTTGGCGGCCTCGCCGCGTCGGGTTGGCACACGGTGTCGATGTTCATGCGCATGCTTTGTGACGCCTATTTGCTGGATTCGACTTCGCAGGGAGCTCCCGGCATCGATTTCGTCAAGTGGAAGCATCCCGTGCTCGCTGGCGACACTCTGACGGGCAGGACGACTATCCTCGATCAACGCTTGTCCAAGTCGAAGCCATCGCTTGGCTTCGTGAAGATGCACCATGATCTCTTCAACCAGGACGGTACATTGGTGTGTGAGCTCGAACATACCGCTATGTTCTCACTGAGGGAGCCTGTGCAGGCATGAGCATCGAGCAATACATCGGCGTCGAGCGCGAGCTTGGAACGCATCGCTTCACCGCCGACGAGATCATCAAATTCGCAGCGAAATACGACCCGCAGCGATTCCATGTCGATCCCGAAGCGGCGAAGAATAGCAACTTCGGCGGCCTCTGCGCGTCCGGCTGGCACACGACCGCGATCTGGATGCGGCTTAACGTCGAGGATATGAAGGCTGAACTCGCCGCTGCCGCGGTGCGCGGCGAAGAACCGCCGCAATTCGGCCCCTCCCCCGGTTTCGAAAATCTCAAATGGCTGAAGCCGGTCTATGCCGGCGATACGATCCGCTTTACCCGGACCCTGCATGCCCTACGGCCACTCAAGTCCCGGCCAGGTTGGTCAATGATGCAGATGTCATCCGCCGCCTACAACCAGAATGGCGACAAGGTTCTCGCATTCGACAGCGCCGCGCTTATCGCTCTTCCCGGCTAAGCGCTAATGCCCGTCAAAGGCGATCAATGTACGCACATTGACGCCGAGTGCCTCGAGCTTCTTGCGGCCGCCGAGTTCTGGAAGATCGATGATGAAACAGGCGGCGACAATATCGGCGCCCATCTGCTGCAAGAGCTTGACCGCTGCCTCGGCTGTTCCACCCGTCGCAATCAGATCGTCGACGAGGATGACCTTGTCGCCGGGCGCGATTGCATCGCGGTGCATCTCCATCTCGTCGAGACCATATTCGAGGCTATAGGCGATGCGCACTGTATCGCGTGGCAGCTTGCCCTTCTTGCGGATCGGCACAAAGCCGGATGACAGCTGATGGGCCATTGCGCCACCAATAATGAAGCCCCGTGCCTCGATACCAGCTACCTGATCAACCTTTCCGCCCGCATAGGGGTGCACCAGTTCATCCACCGCCCGGCGAAAGGCGCGAGCGTTGCCGAGGAACGTCGTAATATCGCGGAAAATGACGCCGTGCTTCGGATAGTCCGGAATGTTGCGGATGGCATCAACCAGCGTCTGCTTGAGGCTTGAATCCATCTGAGTTTCCTTCGCTGTCAGCGGGCAGACAATCTATCCAACCCTGCACCCAAAAGAAAAGGGCGCATCGCGCCCTTCCTTCAAATTGATTGCGTTGATCCGATCAATGCTCGACGTCGGACCAGATCCGGCGCTTCGCCACATAGATGAGACCAGCAAACAGAACGAGGAAAATCATGACACGGAAGCCGGTCTTCTTGCGAGCCTCGAGGTGCGGTTCTGCGGCCCACATAAGGAACGCTGCAACGTCCTGCGAATACTGCGGCAACGTCTGCGGCGAACCATCATCGTAGGTCACCTGGCCGTCCTGCAGTGGCTGCGCCATCTTCAAAGATTTGGCGGCGATGAAGAAAGGATTGTAGTGCGTTCCCTCGGGGATCTGCATGCCTTCCGGCGGCGTTTCGCCAAAGCCCGTCAGAAGTGCGTGGATGTAGTCCGGACCGCCTTCCTGATACTGCGTGAAGATATCGATCAGAAAGCGCGGAAAGCCGCGCTCAACCGCACGCCCCTTGGCAATCAGCGAGAAATCAGGCGGCACAGCGCCGCCATTTGCCGCTGCTGCCGCTTCTGGATTCGCATAGGGCGAGGGGAAGTGGTCGGCCGGAATGGCCTTGCGGGTCGTCGGCTCGCCGTCCGCATTTGGTTCGCCCGGCACCTCGTACTCGGCCGCGAACGCCTTCACCTGAGCTTCTGTGTATCCCAGTTCTTCAAGCGAACGGAATGCCACGAGATTCATCGAATGGCAGGCCGAGCAGACCTCCTTGTAGATCTTGAGGCCCCGCTGCAATTGCTGCTTGTCGTAGCGACCGAAGGGACCAGCGAAACTCCAGTTCATCTCTTCCGGATGCTTGATCGGGAAGTGGGTTGGTTCTGCTGCATTGTGCGCTTCTTCGGCGGCCGAAGCCGTACCCAATGCCAGCATCGTGCCGAGGCCGGCGGCTGCAAGACCGAGGAGGATTTTTTTCATGGGGAAGTTCCTTGAGCCCTTCACGATTCTCAGCCTTTGGTTTCCGGAGCGGCGGCGACGCCTACCGGCTGACCACCACTTTTAGTTTTCGCAAGCACCGCCTCCGTGATCGAGTTCGGGAGTCGGCGCGGGGTTTCGATCAGGCCAAGCAATGGCATGAGCACGATGAAGAAACCGAAGTAGTAAGCCGTCCCGAGCTGCGAGAAGATGACATAGAGACCTTCGGCAGGGCGCGATCCGAGCCAGCCAAGCATGATGGCGTTGGCCACGAAAATCCAGAAAAACAGCTTGTACCACGGACGATATACGGCCGAGCGCACTTTCGACGTGTCGAGCCAGGGCACGATGAAAAGGATCGCAATCGAGCCGAACATGGTCAGGACGCCGCCGAGCTTCGAATTGATCGGTCCGATGTTGAAGGTGATGGCGCGCAGCATCGCGTAGAAGGGCAGGAAGTACCATTCGGGAACGATGTGGGCCGGGGTCTTCAGCGAGTCGGCCTGGATGTAGTTATCCGGGTGACCCATGAAGTTCGGCAGGTAGAAGACGAAATAGGCAAAGAGGATGAGGAACAGCATCAGGCCGAACGCGTCCTTGACCGTAGCGTAAGGCGTAAAGGCAACCGTGTCCGTCTTCGACTTCACTTCAATACCGGTCGGGTTGGTCTGGCCGGTTACATGCAGCGCCCATACGTGCAGGACGACGACGCCGGCAATCATGAACGGCAGCAGGTAGTGCAGCGAGAAGAAACGGTTGAGCGTCGGATTGTCCACCGCAAAGCCGCCGAGCAGCAATTGCTGGATGGGATCGCCGATGATCGGAAAGGCCGTGAAGAAGCCGGTGATGACGGTCGCGCCCCAGAAGGACATCTGACCCCAGGGCAAAACGTAGCCCATGAAGGCCGTCGCCATCATTAGGAGGAGGATGATCACGCCGAGGATCCAAAGGAGTTCGCGTGGCGCCTTGTAAGAGCCGTAATAGAGGCCGCGGAAGATATGGATGTAGACGGCGAGGAAGAACATCGAGGCGCCGTTTGAATGCAGGTAGCGCAGGAGCCAGCCCGAGTTCACGTCGCGCATGATCTTTTCGACGGAGTTGAAGGCAAGGCCAGTGCTCGCGGCATAGTGCATCGCCAGCACGACGCCCGTCAGAATCTGCGAAACCAGCATGATCGCCAGGATGCCGCCGAAGGCGTAAGCGTAGTTCAGATTGCGCGGAACCGGATAAGCTACAAATGAATCGTAGATCAGACGCGGCAACGGCAGTCGCGCATCAAGCCATTTTTCGATTCCGGTGTTCGGCGTATAGGATGAATGTCCACCGCTCATGTCGTGTCTCCCCGTGGAACCTTAGCCGATCTTGACGACGGTGTCGGAAATGAAAGAAAGTGGCGGGATCGCCAGGTTTTCGGGCGCCGGCCCCTTGCGAATGCGTCCGGCCGTATCGTAGTGCGAGCCATGGCAGGGGCAGAACCAGCCGCCGAAATCACCCTGCTGGCCAAGCGGAATACACCCGAGATGGGTGCATACGCCAACCATCACCAGCCAGTTTTCCTTTTCCTTCGAAGCGGTACGGTCGGCATCGGTCGCCTGGGCATCGCTCGGCAGGTTGGCATTGCGGGCAACCGGGTCCTTGAGATCGCCGAGCGCGACAGCCTTGGCTTCCTCGACTTCCTTGGGCGTACGGTTGCGGATGAAGATCGGCTTGCCGCGCCACTTGACCGTCAGGGACATACCCGGCTGAACAGCCGAAACATCAACTTCAATGGACGAGACTGCCAGCGTAGATGCGTCCGGTCTCATCTGGTCGATGAAGGGCCATGCGAAAGCCCCTGCTCCGACCACACCGGCCATACCTGTCGCAATATAGAGGAAGTCACGCCGTGTCGGCTCGGTCGTATCGTGTGCGCTCACGGGGCCTGTTCCTTTCCGAATAACAACGCAGCGGGAGAGTCCACGAAGTCAGCATAATAGAAGACAGGCCCAAGAAGATGAGCCCCGCGGAATCCCCAACATATCGCGTGGTTTCTAAGCATGTCGCATGAGCTTGTCCAGCCTGACAGCGGCATAAGGGCAGGATGTCGCAGGGATAGGCAGGACGGTCATTCGTGCCCGAGAAATCCGCCCGACTGGCGCGCCCAGAGCCCCGCATAAAGGCCGTTCGTGGCGACGAGCTCCGCATGTGTGCCGCTCTCAACGATGCGGCCCTCATCCATCACGATCAGGCGGTCGAGCGCCGCGATCGTCGAGAGGCGGTGCGCGATGGCGATGACCGTCTTTCCATGCATCAGCTGGTAGAGGCTTTCCTGTATCGCCGCCTCGACTTCCGAATCGAGCGCCGAGGTTGCCTCGTCAAGGATGAGAATCGGTGCGTCCTTCAGCATCACGCGTGCGATGGCGATGCGCTGGCGTTGCCCGCCCGAAAGCTTGACGCCGCGTTCGCCGACATGGGCATCAAGCCCGCGCCGGCCCTTGGGGTCGGTCAAGGTATCGATGAAGCCTTCCGCCTGCGCGTGCATCACCGCATCGCGCATCATGTCGTCGGAGGCGTCGGGGCGTCCGTAGAGGATGTTGTCCCTCACGGAACGATGCAATAGCGACGTGTCCTGGGTGACCATGCCGATATGGGCGCGCAGCGAGTCCTGTGTGACATCCGCGATATCCTGACCATCGATAAGGATGCGACCGCTTTCAACGTCGAAGAAGCGCAGGAGAAGGTTGACGAGCGTTGATTTGCCGGCGCCGGAGCGGCCGACAAGCCCGATTTTCTCGCCGGGTCGCACATGGAGCGAAAAATCGTCGATGACGATCCTCGCCGCGTCATAGTGAAATCGGACATTCTCGAACTTGATCGCACCATGCGTGACGGTCAGTTGTTCGGCGCCCGGCTTGTCGACGACGCTGACCGGCCGCGCTAGAAGCTCCATGGAATTCTGGATCGTTCCATAATTGCGTAGGAGACCATTGAGGTTTGCCATCATTCGGGTCAGGAGCATGCTGAGCCGCAGAACGAGACCGAGCGTGAAAGCGACTTCGCCGGACGAGACCTCGCCCTTCAGCCAAAGATCGATCGATAGTGCCGCAACCGCGCAGATCATGACCCCGCTCGTCGTTGCGAGCGAAATGCGAATACCGCTCAAGCCCCGCGTCAACGACATGATCGCCGCGAGCCAGCGATCCATGCCGCGACGCATATAGGCGTCGTCCCGCTGCGTCGTGCCGAATAGCTTCAGTGTCTGGATATTGCTGTAACCATCGATGAGCCGGCCCATGACGAGGGAGCTCGTCTCCGCAGTATCGCGCGCCGCCTTTCGGACCCTCGGCAGGAAATAGCGCGCTGTAAAGCCGAACACGACGAGCCATATGCCGACGACGGAGGCGAGCCGCCAGTCGAGGCGACCGATGAGAAAGAGGGTGGTGGCACAATAGACGAGGCTGAACCACACCGCCTGCAGCAGCGTGACCATGAAATCGCCGAGCGCCTGGCCGGCTGCCCAGACCTTGGTAACGATGCGCCCGGAGAAATCATTCTGGAAGAATGCGAGGCTTTGCCGATAGACGACGCTGTGCGCCTGCCAGCGCACAAGATTGTTGAAGCCCGGAACGATCGCCTGCTCTTCGACAAGGGCGGCAAGGGACAGGACGAGTGTGCGCCCGAGAAACACGGCAAGCAGCATCAGCAGCAACACGATGCCATGGCGATCGATGAGGCCCTGCCAGCCCTCGGCGCGATCGGTTGACGATAGAATGTCGATGACCTTTCCGACAAACCAGAAGAGCCCGGCCTCAAAGAGGGCGATCAGGCCGCCGCACACAAGCATCGCCAGGAAGACATATTTTTCCTGCCTGACATAGAACCACATGAATGCCAGCGACTGGTTTGGCACCCGATCTGCCGGGGGACTGGCATAGGGGTCGATCCAGCTCTCGAACAGGCGGTAGAGGCGTGTCATTCAACCTACATTGCGTCGAAAAATCATCATCATGATGAAACCAATCAGGGAAGGGCCACCATCGATTGAGTCCCGCGGTGCGTCAAATTAAACTTCGGTTACCGAGACCAAGCACACGGCGGGGGCCAGTTGCCGAAGTTAAAGGAATACCGTTCCCGGCTGCTGCGCAGGCAACCTTCCCACAAGTAGGAGGTAAGGGCCACCCCACTGCACGTGAGGTCCAGGGTGGGGCCGGCTCCAAGCGCCTACTCGGCCGCCTCCTGGTCGTCCAGCCCCAAGAACCCACCTGACTGGCGGGCCCATAGACCGGCATAGATGCCGTTTGCAGCAATGAGTTCGTCGTGGCTGCCACTTTCGACGATCTTCCCCTTGTCCATCACGACCAGGCGGTCAAGTGCTGCGATGGTCGACAAACGATGGGCGATTGCGATGACGGTCTTTCCCTGCATCAGCCGGTAGAGATTGTCCTGGATCGCCGCCTCCACTTCCGAATCGAGCGCCGAAGTTGCCTCGTCCATGATCAGGATCGGTGCATCCTTCAGCATGACGCGGGCAATCGCGACACGCTGGCGTTGCCCGCCGGAGAGTTTGACACCACGTTCACCGACGTGGGCCTCGAAGCCGCGACGTCCCTTAGGATCGGTCAGATCCTCGATGAAGGAGTCGGCTTGCGCATTGCGGACAGCCTGACGCATCAATTCGTCCGACGCATCCGGCCGGCCATAGAGAACATTGTCGCGCACCGACCGGTGCAGCAGCGACGTATCTTGGGTTACCATGCCGATATTTGCCCGCAGTGAATCCTGCGAAACCTTCGAAATGTCCTGGCCATCAATAAGGATACGACCGCTCTCAAGGTCGTAGAAGCGGAGCAGCAGATTGACGAGGGTCGACTTGCCGGCGCCCGATCTGCCGACAACGCCGATCTTCTCCCCAGGGCGTATGTTGAGCGACAGCTTGTCGATGATGCCCGCCCCCTTGCCATAGTGGAAACCGATGGCGTCGAAGGTGATTGCTCCAGATTTTACTTCAAGGTCGGGAGCATTCGGCACGTCAGTCACGAGGCGCGGCAGCGAAATGGATGTAATACCATCCTCCACCGTTCCGATATTCTCGAACAGGGCCGACATTTCCCACATGATCCACTGCGACATGCCGTTGAGCCGTAGGACAAGACCGATCCCCACGGCTACGGCGCCGACGGAAATTGCTGAGCCCATCCATAACCAGATTGCGATGGCGCCAACCGAAAACAGCAGCAGGCAGTTCATCGCGTAGAGGCAAAAATGGAAACTCGTGACCATGCGCATCTGGCGGTGCACGGTCCCCAAGAAGTCCTCCATGCCCTCGCGGGCGTAGCTCTCTTCACGTTTCGAGTGCGAAAAGAGTTTGACCGTGGCGATATTCGTATAGCTGTCGACGATCCGACCCGTCATGGTAGAGCGGGCGTCCGCTTGCCTTTCCGATATGACGCGAATCTTCGGAATGAAATAGCGCAAGAGGCCAATATAGGCGGCGAGCCATACGACAAAGGGCACCATGAGTCGCAGATCAGCCGCTGCCGCAATAATCAGCGTTCCGCTGAAATAGACGATCACATAGTTGAGGACGTCGAGCAGCTTCATCACCGCCTCGCGCACGGCAAGCGAGGTCTGCATCAGTTTGGTAGATACGCGACCGGCAAACTCATCCTGGAAAAACGTCATCGACTGACGAATAAGATAGCGGTGCACCATCCAGCGGATACGCATCGGATAATTGCCGAGCAGGGTCTGATGGATAATAAGCGAATCGATCAGCACGATGCCTGGCATGACGATGAGAATCACACCGGCAATAAGCGCAAGCTTCCAGCCTTCATCGGAAAGGAAAGTTTCGCGCGAGTGGTTCGACAGCCAGTCGACGATATTGCCCATGAATGCAAACATCGACACTTCGAGCACCGCGATGAGCGCCGTGCAAACGGCCATGACGGCGATGAAGGGCCATACGCCTCTTGTATAGTGGAGGCAGAAGGCCACGAGGGATTTCGGTGGCTCACTCGGCTCTGCGGGCGGAAACGGTTCGAGCCTCTCTTCAAACCAGCGAAACATCATCAACCTCGTAAAGACCTGTCCTGATCAGGTTCGCAGACCGTGCGCCGGTCGTTTGGATACTGCTTGGGACGAACATTGAAAACACCTGCAAACGCAGTGATCGGCGATCGCGGTTCGTGTCGGGAAATCGAAATATCTAATTGGAGAAAATCGACACACAACCGCCAATGGAACCGGACATGGTCCAGTCTGGAAGAAGTCGCATGAATTTTGGCATCGACACCTCCAAGTTAGCGTTGCGGTTTGTTTCCTATAGCGATTATGAACGCAAAAGGCGAGAGGCCATCGCAATGGAGCCGTAAGTATTGACCGACACATCACCCGACCTGCGCATCGCGCTTTACCAGCCCGATATTCCCGGCAATACGGGAACCATCCTGCGCATGGCTGCCTGCTTCGGTATCGGCGTCGATGTCATCGAGCCGGCGGGCTTTGATATTTCCGACCGGGCGCTGAAGCGGGCGGGCATGGATTATCTCGAACAAGCGGCCCTGACACGGCATGCCAGCTGGATGGACTTTCAGGCATGGCGGCTCTCTGAAAAGCGGCGACTTCTTCTGTTTTCGACAAAAGCTGCCGTTCCCTACACGAAGTTCACCTTTAAAGCCGGCGACATTCTGCTTCTCGGCCGTGAATCCGCCGGCGTTCCTGATGACGTGCATCGCACCGCCGATGCGAGGTTGATCATTCCCATGGTTCCGGGCGCGCGCTCGCTCAACCTTGCGCTTTCGGCCGGCATCGCCGCTGCCGAAGCTTTGCGGCAATTTCAGGTCTAGAATCAAATCCGCCGGCCATTTCCGACCGGCGGACGTTTGGTTTTCAGATTGCGAGATCAGTTGATCTGCGCCGCCTTGCCGCCTTCCCACTTGTAGAAGACGAATGCCGGGGTCGTAAGGTCACCCGTGCTTGAATAGGCGAGGTCGCCGACGACAGTCGAGATCGGTTCACCCGACTTGATCTTCGCAGCAACTTCTGTCGGCTCGACCGAACCCGCCTTCTCGATGCCGCCAGCAATGACCTGCATTGCCGCATATGCATTGAGCGTGAAGGCTTCGGCAGGGATGTTTTTCGCCTGGAGCGCTTCGACGACCTTGGCCGCTGCGGGATTCTTCGTCGGGTCAGCGCTGTTGGTGAACAGAGTACCGGCTGCAGCGTCGCCGCCGATTGCCCAATATTCCGTATTCGACAGACCATCAGGACCAATAATCTGCGCCTTGACGCCCTGGTCGTTCAGCTGGCGAGCGATCAGGCCACCTTCGGCATGGTAGCCGCCGAAATAGATGACATCGGCCTTTTCGGACTTCAGGCGCGTTACGAGTGCGCTGTAATCCTTCTCGCCGGCATTGATGCCTTCGAAGACGACTTCGGTGACACCGCCCTTGTTGAGCACAGCCTTCAGTCCACTACCGATGCCGGTGCCGTAAGGTGTCTTGTCGTAGACGATGGCGATGCGCTTGTCCTTGAAGTTGTCGAGAATGTACTTGCCGGCAACGTCGGCCTGCTGGTCATCACGTCCGCACGTGCGGAAAACGGTCTCGAGGCCGCGCGTGGTCAGGTCAGGGGTAGTTGCCGTGGGGGTGACCATCACGATGCCGTTTTCGGCAAGAACATCCGAAACCGGCATGGCAACGCCCGACGTCACGGGTCCAACGACGAACTTGATGCCTTCACCGACGACCTGGTTGGCGACCGAAACGCCCTGCTTGGGCTCACCGGCATCGTCAAAGATCTTGGTGACAATCTTCTCGCCCTTGATGCCGCCCGCCGCATTGATGGCCTCGGCGGCGCTTTCAGCGCCGTTCTTCACCTGCAAGCCATAAGCGGCGACAGGACCCGTGACCGGCGCGATAATGCCGACAACGATATCGGCTTTGGCGAACGACGTCATCGCCATGACGGCGGCCAACGCGACGCCGGAAATCAACGATAAGCGCATAGTTTCCTCCTTGGATTTTCTTGTGCGTCCGGACGACTATCCGGGGCTGGCAGAGTTCTACTGACTTTGCAAAAGGCTGTCAGCAAGGATTGCTTCGAATTTCGCCCCCAAGAGTAGAAAACTGACAAATTTCCAGAATGCGGGGCGTTTTTTCGCCGAATCGATCAATTTTCTAACGAACATCATCAATTTTATTGTTGAATCACCGATTTTTTTGCTTGCGACGTCAATTTATCAGTCGGCGTTCGGCAGTCGGCGCATGGTAAATTCGATGATGTCGCCGGGGCGTTCTTGCCAGCTTTCAATTTCGGTCCAGTAGGCGGCTTTCGGGAATTGCTCGAACCATTCGCGGGCCTTTTCTCGAGCCGCCAGACGAGGTAAGCGGAAACTCTCGCGGACGAATGCGCCCCGCTGCTGGCCAGCATCGCGGCGGCTTTCCTTCAGCTGTTTGCGCAAGCCCTCAAGCGGCGGCTTGGGGAACTGCGATCTGGGCGCCTTGGAGACCATTCTGTAAGCCCTCACTCAACGCTTCACGTTTTAAACTTAGGCAGTGTTGGCGCGGAAAACGAGTCATTTTTTGCAGAACAGGGGATCGAGTAAACGGCTCTTTCCTTTGTCTTTTCGATGTTGTGATATGTCCGTGTAAAAAAAGGATTCTTTACCATGGACCGCCCTGATATCCCCGCCACGCTTCCGGAAGCGCTTGACGACAAGAAGGCTGCTGCCACTGCATGGTTCACGGAGCTCCGCGACAAGATCTGCGCGTTGTTCGAACAGTTGGAAGATGAGCTTGAAGGCCCGCTGTCTGACCGCGCGGCGGGCCGCTTCGCGCCGTCCCCCTGGCAGCGGGAGGATGGCAAGGGCGGTGGCGGCGTGATGTCGATCATGCACGGCCGCGTCTTCGAGAAGGTTGGCGTCCATATCTCGACGGTGCACGGAGAATTCTCGCACGAGTTTCGCAAGCAGATACCGGGCGCCGAGGAAGACCCGCGCTTCTGGGCGTCGGGGATATCGCTGATCGCTCATCCGCAAAATCCATACGTGCCGGCCGTCCACATGAATACCAGGATGGTCGTGACGACCCGCCAATGGTTTGGCGGTGGCGCCGACCTGACACCGGTGCTCGACCGCAAGCGCATCCAGGAAGACGCCGATACCGTCGCGTTTCAGAAAGCGATGAAATTCGTCTGCGACAAGCATTCCGCAGTCGCCGACTTCGAGAAATATAAGGCCTGGTGCGACGAATATTTCTACCTGCCGCATCGCAAGGAACCACGCGGCACCGGCGGCATATTCTATGATTGGCTGCATTCGGCGGATGAAAGCGGTGGATTTGATGCCGACTTCAATTTCACCCGTGATGTCGGGCGCGCATTTTCGGTCGTCTATCCCTATCTGGTACGCCAGAATTTCAACAAGGACTGGACAGATGCCGATCGTCAGGAACAACTGGTGCGGCGCGGTCGCTACGTCGAATTCAACCTTCTCTATGATCGAGGTACCATCTTCGGGCTCCGGACGGGGGGAAATGTCGATTCAATCCTTTCGTCGATGCCGCCAACGGTCAAATGGCCATAAATAGGAAATTTGTGGGATCAAATGCCGGAATGATGCGTTATCATTCCTCTTGGCGCGGTTGATCGCCGCGCTAGAGCGAGCGCGTCAGGCATATGTTTGCGGGCTCACAACAGGGAGAGAAGCCATGAAAGAACTTCATTGCATTGTTCCCGGTTGCCAGTGGCACACCCGTCACGAAACCGAAGCAGAAATCATCCGCCGCGCGACCGAACACTTACGCGAAACGCATGGTGAAACGGTCATTCGCGAATCCATGCTCGAAACGATCAAGGCGAATATCCAGCCTGAGAAGGGCAAAGCTGCCTGATCAACGGTTTCCCGTATGGTGGGGAATTCTTTCCAGCAACTGATCGCGCTTGAGGGTGAATCCGGATTCGATCCACTCGTCTTCGAGCGCTCGTTGAACCTTGCCGACGTCAGGGCCCTTGGGAAGCCCCGCGGCGACAAGGTCACCGCCGGAAAGCGGAAATCTCGGTCGCTCATAGGCTTTGAGGTAATCGAGAAGCCGCGACAGATGACCTGCGCGAAGCATTGCCCCGTCATTGCTCGCAGCATCGGCTCGTGCTGATGCGAGGGCAAGCCTGAGGCGGTCCTGCATGCCTTGCCTGTCACTGCGATAGAGCCGCTTTGCGAACCCAAGTTCGGAAATTTCCGCCTGCGGCGGCACAGCATTGGCGAAGGCTTCCAGGCGATCGCGCTCCTGATTGGAGAGTTTCAGCCGCGACGCAAGTTCCGCCAATCGATCTGCATTGGGTGGCACCATGCTCGCGAGGCGTAGCAACGGATCGGCTTCCCAGCGAAGGGCGTGTTCCGTCTGGACCAGACCATGGATGGCGTCGATTCCCCACTTTTCGGTTTCCGGCAACACCGCTGTCAGGACGCCCGACTGCCGCATCCACAGTAAGGCGCGTGAAGGATCAGGGGCACCGAGCAGCTTCTTCAATTCGGACCAGACACGTTCGGCGGATAGTTTGGAAAGCCCGGTCTTCAGCCGGGCACAAGCCTTCAATCCCTCGCTCTCGGGGCGACCCTTTCCATACCATGCGAAGAATCGGAAGAACCGCAGTATGCGCAGATAATCCTCGCGGATACGCTCTCCGGGGTCGCCCATAAAACGTAGCGTGCGGCTCTCAACGTCGGAAAGTCCTCCGACAAGATCGATGATGGTGCCATCCGCCTCGACGTAAAGCGCGTTGATGGTGAAATCGCGTCGCTCGGCATCGACCTGCCAGTCTTTGCCGAAGGCCACTTCCGCGTGACGCCCGTCGGTTTCGACGTCAGCTCGCAAGGTCGTGACTTCATAGGGCCGTCCCCTGGCAACGACTGTTATGGTGCCGTGGTCGATCCCGGTTGGAACGGCCTTGAACCCGGCATTCCCCGCGCGCAGCAATGTTTTCTCGGGCAGGCACGTCGTCGCGATATCGATATCGCTTACCGGCTGCGCGAGCAGCGTGTTGCGAATCGCGCCGCCGACGACCCGCGCACCCTCGCCGCCCGCGGACAGAGCCGCCAGCAGGGCCTGCAAGTCTTCATCAAAGAGCCATGGGGCTTTGTCAGCAATGGATACAGTCGCGCTCAAGAATAGAGCCTTTCATAAAGTGTACGGATGATGCCTGCGGTCACGCCCCAGATGAAGCGATCGCCAAAGGGCATCGTATAGTAGAAGCGTTCCTGGTCCTGCCAAATGCGGCTCTCGCGCCGGTGATTAGCCGGATTCATCAGGAACGATAGCGGCACCTCGAACACGTCGGCAACCTCGTCCGGATTCGGAGCGATTTCAAAGGGTGGGCGTACGAGACCAAGAACGGGAATGATCGAATACCCCGTCGTCGTCAGATAGCGCGGCAGACGACCGAGCAGTTCGACATGACGCCCCTCGAGCCCGATTTCCTCGTGCGCCTCCCGCAGCGCCGCCTTCTCGGGCTCGTAGTCATCCTCGGGATCGATCGCACCGCCCGGAAAGGCCACCTGACCGGAATGCTTGCGCAGGCTGGTTGTACGTAGTGTCAGGATAACGCTTGCCTCGTCGCCGCGGTCGACGATTGGTACGAGCACAGCGGCATCGCGCAACGGATTGGCCGCAATCACAGCGTCGAGCCCAGGATTGAGCCGGTGATCGCCATGATCGTCGCCCAGGCGTTCATTGCCCTTGAGGGCGACGCGACGCGCAAAGGCTCGGGCGGAAAACCCCTCTTCGAGTGGTTCCGCCGAAGTCATCGGCTCTGCAGTTCCAGTTCGCCTGACGGCATGATGGGAAAGACAATACCCTTGGAGCGAACGGCAAACATGGCCTTGCCGTCAATGGCAATGTCTTCGCCATGGTTCACGAGGTCATACATCACGGGCCGGGCGAGCAGGGCTTCGAGTCTTCCACGCACCAGCAAGTAGGGCTTCAACCCGCCGTTTTCCGCACCGATTGCAAAGCGAAGCGGGTTTTCAGCGCCCGCCTCGACAATATCTCCGACATTCGTCCGAAAGGTCATGACCTGGTCGTCGCCCTTCCCGGAGACATTAAGCTCGACGGCGAGGAAATGCGCGTCCTCCACCCGGATACCGACCTTTTCGACGGGAGTGACGAGATAGGTCTTGCCGTCGGCATCCTTGCGCAACACCGTGGAGAAGAGACGCACCAGAGGCTGCCGGCCGATTGGCGTTCCCATGTAGAACCAAGTGCCGTCTGCCCTTATCTCCATGTCGAGATCACCGCAGAAATCAGGATTCCAGCGTTCTACCGCCGGTAGGCCCTTGCCCGGCGCGGCTGCGGGCGAGATCAGAGCCTCAAGCCCCGCCGCATCGCGCACACTGGTTTCCCGCCCTGCCATAGCCCTGACCTTTTTTCTGTATACGTCACGAAATAGTCACCGTTGGACCGCTTGTCAGCATGTCATAGT
>NZ_JBBNAM010000189.1:0-1282 GCF_037994425.1 Phyllobacterium sp. | reverse complement strand
TCAGGGAACCCAACTCTTCATTCAACTGATCGAGGCTCATCGCCCGGACTTCTGCGGATTTCATAACATCCACCCCTTATTCTGCGATGCGCTGAATAAAGCGCGTCTTGACCGAAAGCTTGGCCGCGCCGAGACGCAGTGCCTCGCGGGCAAGCTCTTCCGGAACGCCGTCGAGCTCGAACATGACGCGGCCTGGTGCGACGCGGGCTGCCCAATAATCGACCGAACCCTTGCCCTTACCCATACGGACTTCGGTAGGCTTCGATGTGACCGGAACATCCGGGAAAACCCGGATCCAAACACGACCGGCACGCTTCATGTGACGGGTAATTGCACGGCGAGCGGCTTCGATCTCACGCGCCGTAACGCGGTTCGGCTCGAGGGCCTTCAGGCCGAAAGCACCAAAATTAAGATCCGTACCGCCCTTCGATGCGCCGCTGATACGGCCCTTGAACTGCTTGCGGAACTTTGTGCGCTTAGGCTGCAGCATTGTTCTCTACTCCAAAATTCACGATCCGGAAAGACGCTATTTAAGCGTTTTCGCGGCGACGGTTCGAACCCTGATGGCTATCGCCTTCAACAGCACGACGCTCGGAAGCCATGGGATCATGCTCAAGGATTTCTCCCTTGAAGACCCAGACCTTGACGCCGCAAATGCCGTAAGCGGTGTGAGCTTCAGCAGTCCCGTAATCGATATCGGCACGAAGTGTATGCAAAGGCACACGGCCTTCACGGTACCATTCCATACGCGCAATTTCCGCACCGCCGAGACGGCCCGAGCAATTGATACGAATGCCTTCAGCACCAAGACGCATTGCCGACTGAACGGCGCGCTTCATGGCACGGCGGAATGCAACACGGCGTTCGAGCTGCTGTGCGATCGACTGGGCAACCAGCGTCGCATCAGTTTCCGGCTTGCGGACTTCGACGATATTGAGCGCGGCATCAGCATTCGTCATTTCCGACAGCTTGCGACGCAGCTTCTCGATATCGGCGCCCTTCTTGCCGATGATCAGGCCCGGACGTGCGGCATGGATCGTTACGCGGCACTTCTTGTGCGGACGCTCGATCACAACCTTGGAGATGGCAGCCTGCTTCAGTTCGTCCATCAGATACTTGCGGATCTTCAGGTCTTCATGCAGCAGCTTGCCGTACTCACCCGTATTCGCATACCAACGCGAATCCCAGGTCCGATTGATACCGAGGCGGAAGCCAACCGGATTAATCTTCTGGCCCATTATGCGGCCTCCCCTTTTTCCTGTGCTTCGCGAACGACGATCGT
>NZ_JBBNAM010000188.1:0-7667 GCF_037994425.1 Phyllobacterium sp. | reverse complement strand
GTCCTGAATTTTCTGACCGATTCGAACGCTATGCCGAGGATGCTTCTAGTGAGCAGCTACGTGAACGTTGGGGCAAGGTTCTGGCGTCAGAAATTAAAAAACCTGGAACGTTTTCCGGCAAGGTGTTGCGAGTAATAGACGAGCTTGATTCCCAGACGGCGAGCCTTTTTGAGCGCCTGATGCAGTATCGTATCAGAGAAGCACTGCTTAAACCGATAATGCCTGAATTGAACTTTGCTGACACACTGGCCTTAGTATCTGCAGGCTTGATTGTAGAGCCAGGACTATCGGGGCACGTAACCGAATGGACCGAAATGCGAGACAACCAAGGCTCGGAGCTTTGGGTGTATGGTTTTGGTAAGTTTGCCCTTGGGCTGAAGAAAGATTCTCCCATTACGTATGGCACTGATGCCCCTATTGAAGAAAATAACGGCAAGCCTGCCAATCCAGTGTTTCTCTTGACCGACGTTGGGCGGGCACTGAGTACGATAATATCCCAAGATGAAAGTAAGGCAGGTTTTCAGTTTCTAAAGAAGCTGAAAGGCTATCAGCCTACCGAGGGCGTGAGATTCTACGTACACGACGGTGGAAACAATTGGAAATTGCTGCCCACGCCCGAATAGTTCTTCTGAAAAAAATCAAAGGTAATCAAACGTGGCACGCGGTGGCAAGAGGATGGGGGCTGGGCGCAAGCCAGGAGCTTCTACAAAGCGAACGCGCGCAATTGCTGACAAGGCATCGGCCGAAGGCTTAACGCCGTTGGAGGTCATGCTGATGGCAATGAACGAGTGCGTCAAAAAGAAAGATTTGGCTTGCGCAGCTTCGTTCGCCAAGGATGCCGCACCCTACATGCATGCTCGCTTGGCCGCCGTGGCGCATACCGGACCCAAAGGCGGACCGGTACAGATCGCTGACATCACTCGCCTCAAGGGCATGACTGAACAGGAGCTTGAAGTTCTTGAACGTGCACTTGTCCAGATTGGAATTGCTGAAGGCGATCAGGACGGAGCGGGAGAGCCGGAAGACTGAGGAAGAGCGCAAGGCTGAGAAGGTTACTCTTCTCGCCTCGCATCTGGCATTCACCAAGAAGTTCTTTCTGGAAAAGGAAGGGCAGCCGTTCTCGATAGCACCATTTCATCCGGTGTTCTGCGACACGATCGACAAGGTGCTTTCCTGTCAGATCAAACGGCTGATCATCAATATCCCGCCAGGGTATGGTAAGACCGAACTCGCGGTGGTCAATCTGATCGCCCGCGGCTTTGCGATCAATCCTCGATCACGGTTCTTCCATGCCAGTTATGCGCAAGCGCTGGCTCTCGACAACTCGTCCAAGGTCAAGGATGTCATCAATCTGGACGGCTACCAGGCCAACTGGCCGATCCGGATGCGGCTCGACACCAATGCCAAAGGGCTGTGGCGCACGACCGATGCTGGGCATCTGCGCGCCGCGGCCTCGGGTGAGCCGATAACGGGCTTTCGTGCTGGTATCCTCGCAGAGCCAGGCTTTACCGGGGCACTGGTCATCGACGATCCGCTCAAGCCGGACGATGCGAGTTCTGACACGACGCGCAAGTTTATCAACGAACGTTGGGAGAACACTTTTCGGTCGCGCCTCGCGCATGAGGATGTGCCGGTCATCGTGATCATGCAGCGCTTGCATGTCGACGACTTCGCCGCGCACCTGATGGAGAACTCGGGCGAGCATTGGCATGTCCTGCGGCTTCCCATCCTCATCGATGGCGCCATGGAGCCACCGCCGGGTGATGTGACGGTGATACCTCATGGGCTAACCAACGGGCCGTTGTGGAGCGAGAAGCACAACCTTGAGCAGATCAAGGTCCTGCAGAATGCCATGCACGTCTATGCGGGCCAGTACGGTCAGGATCCTGTCGTCGCCGGCGGTAACCTATTCAAGACCGAAGCGCTCGGCGAGTATGACGAACTGCCGAAACTGAAGTGGCGGGCCATCTACGTCGATACAGCGCAGAAGACCAAGGAGCGCAACGACTATTCAGTCTTCGAGCACTGGGGCGCTGGGTTCGACAACAAGGCCTACCTGATCGATCTGGTCCGCGGCCGTTTTGAGGCGCCGGAACTGGAAAAGACAGCGCTGACCTTCTGGGCCAAGGCCAAGGGCATGGATGCCGGTCGATATGGCAGCCTGCGCAAGATGGTGGTGGAAGACAAGGTCTCCGGTACTGGGCTGATCCAGTCGGTGAAGCGCAAATCCATACCGGTCATCGCCCTGCAGCGAGACAAGGACAAGTACACCCGCGCGCTGGACGTGGTATCGGCAGTTGCCTCGGGCATGGTGGTGCTGCCGAAGTCTGCATCGTGGAAACAGACGTTCATATCGGAATACGCCGCGTTTCCGGACGGCTCGTTCGACGACCAGGTCGATCCGTTCATCGATGCTGTCGACGAGATATGCGGCGGCTCGAACTACACACTCGACAACCTTTGAGGACATCCATGGCTTGCTCTTCCTGCGAACAGCGCCGGCGCATGCTGGCTGACGCGAGAAAGAACGGGCTTAAGGGTGTCGTGAAGGCTGCGCCATCTGTCGTCAAGCATGTGATCCAGAACCCGCCGAGCATCAGAAAGCCAAACCGCAATGGGTGAAGTCGTGAAGCTCAAGACCGACGGTCTGACATCGCTGGTCGCCGGGTTAAACGATCCGCTGCGCGACAAGATGGCCACGGCTTTCTATACCGGTCAGTGCTTGACCGATATTGAGCTGCTGAACGCCTATCGCTTCACTTGGCTCGGTCGCAAGATCATCGACATTCCCGCCATGGATACTGTCCGCAAGGGTAGGGACTGGCAGGCGGATGATGAGCAGATCGGATTGATCGAGAAGGAAGAGAAGCGGCTCGGATTCTGGCAGAAGCTTTATGAGGTTCAGGTCAAGGCCCGCCTGTGGGGTGGTGCCGCGCTCTATATCGGTACCGGCGACACCGACCTGATGCAGCCATTGGATGTCGAGCGCATCAAGAAGGGCGGTATCAAGTATCTGACCGTCCTCAACCGTCGTGATGTCACCGCGGGCGAACTCGACCAGAACGTCACGTCGGAATGGTTCGGCAAGCCGTCCTGGTACGAGGTCACTGGTCAAACCACGTTCCTGCGCATTCATCCATCGCGCTTTGCCATATTCATCGGCGCCGCCCATCCTGATCCAATTCTCGGCGGTGCCAGCAATGGCTGGACCGGCTGGGGTGACAGTGTCCTCGAGGCTGTTGTCACCGCCATGAAGAATGCAGATGCCACGGCGGCCAATATCGCCAGCCTGGTGTTCGAGGCCAATGTCGATGTGTTCAAGACGCCTGACTTTATGTCGAGCCTTGCTGATCCTGAGTATGAAGCCCGGATCATCCGGCGTTTCCAGCTTGCGGCAACGATGAAGGGTATCAATCGTGCCCTCGTCATGGATGCCAGCGAGGAATATGAGCGCAAGACCATCAGCTTTTCCACGCTTCCCGAGGTCATGCAGACATTCCTGCAGATGGTGTCGGGTGCGGCGGATATTCCGGTGACGCGTCTTCTCGGCCAATCTCCGGCCGGTATGTCAGCCACCGGCGAGAGCGACATGAAGAACTATCATGATCGCGTCTCATCGATGCAGAACATGGAGATACAGCCATCGATCTACCGGCTTGACGAGTGCCTGATCCGCTCGGCATTGGGCGCTCGGCCCGAGAAGATATTTTACAGCTGGTCACCGCTGGAGCAGATGAGCGAGAAGGAACTCGCCGAGATCGGCAAGTTGAATGCGGAGACCGCGAAAACGCTCGTCGATGCTGGTCTGTTCACCGGCCAAGAGCTGCGCACCGTCGTCACGACACAGTTGGTAGAGTCGAGCTTCTATCCCGGTCTCGATCAGGTCGTCGCTGAGACCGGCGAAGACTTCGATCCTGACTTGGGTGGCGAGGACGAGGAAGAGACCGACCCGGACACCCAGCAGCAGGACAGCAACTGAGTGATGATGCGCTATAAGCTGGCGTCGCTGGCCAAACGCCCCAAGGGAGTTGCCGTGGCGCTTCCGGCGATCAGCGCAAGCATCGGAGCCGAGACGGCCTACCTCAAGGCTCTACGAGCTGCCTTGCGGGAAATGGCGACGCATACCCGAGAGATGATCATCCCGGTAGCCGAGCGAGAGATAGCTGCTACAAAGCGGATGACGGTCGATATGACCGAGCATGACTTCACAACATTGGAGGTCATCACCAGTAGGCTGACGGCCAGTGCATCCGCGATGGTGCGCCGGATCCTCAATCTGGAGGCGAAGCGGCACACCGACACCTTCATGGCTTCGGCAAAGCGGGTGCTCGGTATCGATCTTGCCGCAGCGGTTCGACATGAAGACTTGATCGATTATCTCGACACCGCCACGGCTCGAAATGTCGGGTTGATCAAGGGCTTGCTCGACGACACTGCCAAACGGATCAAAGGCAAGGTGATCGATGTGGTCATCAACAGTCGATCGGCAACCGTACTACGAAAAGATCTAACCGAGCAGTTCGCATTATCCGACCGGCGGGCCAAGCTGATCGCGCGGGACCAAATATCAAAGCTCAACAGCGATTTGAACCGGATTAGGCAAGTTCAGGCCGGTGTCACCTCATACGAGTGGATGACGGCCCACGATGAGCGAGTGCGGCCGCTGCACAGGTCGCTCGACGGTGTTGAATACAAATATGGCGAGGCGACTGGAGCAGAAGGCGGATTGCCGCCCGGTCAGCCTATCAACTGCCGGTGCATCGCACGCGGCATTGTCAAGTTCTAACTGTCGCGGAAGAGCGTCTTTAGATCAACCGGAATGCTGATCGGTTCGGGAAGATGCTCAACCTGCATCTTGTAGTCGTAGGGGGCGCACCACCGATAGACCTGAGAATGCCGGAGATCGGCGATCTCATCCTGGCGTTTCATATGCAATTCGAGTTCCTCCACTCTCATCGAGAGGGTGAGGAGCATCTGTTTAAGTTCGCGGAATTGCTCGTCGGTCATGGCAGTGGTTGTAGCACAGTGGCCGACTGGTCTCTAGCTCTCGCCGCGGGCGTCATCCTCACCAAGTGTGAAGCCCCACTGGTACGCAGTAAGGCTGATAGCAGTGCTGCTGTTCGTTGGAATTGTGGGGACGACATCAGGCTTTAGTGACTGGTACCCATCGAGATAGCCTTCGCTAAAGGTCTTACGAGGGTTCGCTGGAATGTTCTTGGCGATCGACATGGCGCTTCCTTCAGCGTTAACCGGGAAATAATAACATGCAATTCACCGATTCAGTAACCGTCGCGGGAACGCGCCGCCGCGAAGACGGCTATCTCGTCGCCGATGCCAGGATCGCGCGCACGGGAATCCAGACTTATCTCGGCATCGAGGTGGGCAAGTCGGATATGTCCTTGGTCAAGGTCTATCGGCCAGGCACGGAAGTCTTTGCCGACGAGACGATGAAGAGCGCGGCGCATCGGCCTGTCACCAATGACCATCCGTCAGCGCCGGTCAGTTCCAAGAACTGGAAAGAGCATGCTGTCGGGCAGACCGGCGATGAAGTCTCGGGTGAGGGCATCTTCATCCGCGTTCCGCTGATGGTTAGCGACGAGACAGCGATCAACGACATCGAGGCGGGCAAGCAGGAGCTATCCGCTGGGTATACCTGCGATCTCGACTTTACCGCCGGCACCACGCCCACGGGCGAAGCCTACGATGCCATCCAGAAGAATATCCGGATCAACCATGTCGCCATCGTGCAGCGCGGTCGTGCCCGTCCACAAGTTCGCATCGGCGACGGTGCGTACGCATGGGGCATTGCCCCGATCACTTCCGACGAAGAAATGAAAGGAAACAGGTCAATGACGACCAGAACCATCACTGTTGACGGCCTCTCGGTCGAGTTGGCCGACAAGGACGCCCAGATCGTACAGCGCACGATCGACAAACTGACCGCGCAGGTTGCCGATATCGAGGCATTGAAGACGAAGACGGAGGCCGATCTCCTCAAGACGGTCGCCGCCAAGGATGCAGAGATCGCCAAGAAGGATGCCGAGATTGACGACCTCAAGGGCAAGGTGCTCGACACGGCTGCCCTCGACAAGCGCGTCCAGGACCGCGCCGATCTGATCACCACGGCCAAGGCAATCGCCAGGGATGTGAAGACTGAAGGGCTGACCGACAGCGCCATCCGCAAGGCAGTTGTTGCCGCCAAGCTTGGCGATGAAGCGGTGAAAGACAAGGCCGACGCCTACATCGATGCTCGCTTCGACATTCTCGCCGAAGATGCGGCCAAGAACCCGGGCGATCCCTTCCGCAATGTCGTCGCCGATGGTCTCAAACCCAACGGTGCCGCCGCTGATGTCAACAAGGCCCATGCCGACATGGTCACTGGCATGACTGACGCCTGGAAGAATCCCGTGAAAGGAGCCGCATAATGCCTGCCGTCCAGACAACTTATAGCGCCACTCATGCCCGCTGGATTGAGGGCATGGTTCTCAACATGGAGCCGTCCGACGTCGTCACCCGCCTCGCGGAAGACGTCGAGGGCATCGGCTTCGGCAAGGTCGGTGTGCAGGGCACGGCTGACAACCAGGTCGTGGACTCTGAAATCACCGTCAAGTTCGTCGGTATTGCCGTCCTCGACGCAACGCAGCCCACAGGCAAGTACGAGCAGTACTCCAACGTGGCGCTGATGAAGAAGGGCGTCATCGTCGTGCAGGCCTCGGTCGCCGTCGCTGTCGGTGATCCCGTCTATTACGTTCCGGCAACCGGCGTTCTCACCAACGTTGCATCCGGCAACACCCTCATCGCGGGCGCCCAGTGGGATACCAGCACTTCCGGTGCTGCTCTCGCCGCGCTTCGTCTCGGCTAAAAGGAGCGATCTCAATGAACGCAATAATCATGAACGACGCTCAGCAGGTCGCGATGAGCTTTCTCATCCGTCAGGCCTCGCTGATCGAGCCTACGGTGTATGCGATCAAGTACCAGGACATCCAGTATCCATCCCTGATACCGGTCGACACCTCGGCCCCTGAATGGATTCAGTCCGTCACTTACTTTTCGATGGATTCGGTCGGCGCCGCCCAGTGGTACAATGGCAATGCGCACGATGTGCCCAAGGTTGAACTGACTCGCGAGAAGTTCGAGACCTCGGTCAGCATGGCTGCCATCGGCTACGGGTACAATCTTGAGGAACTCGGCACTGCTCAGCTTCTCGGGATGAACCTCAACTCCGACAAGGCCTCGGCGGCTCGCCGCGTGGCTGAAGAGAAGATCGAGGCGGTTGCCTTCGTCGGTGATACCGGCAAGGGCTATTCCGGCTTGGTCAACTCGTCGACACCGACTGCCACCACGGCGCCGGCCGATGGTAGCGGATCGTCCACCACGTTTGCATTGAAGACACCTGACCAGATCCTGCGGGATATCAACGGCCAGTTGACGGGCATCTTCACTGGCACAATGGGCGCGGAGATCGCCGATAAGCTGCTGTTGCCGTATTCGGTCTTGCTCGACATCTCGACGCGCCGCATTGATGCGGTCAATCAGACCACGATCCTCGAATGGGTGAAGAAGAACAACATCTACACCCTGACCACTGGCCAGGAACTGACCATCCGCGGTGTGTTCGGCTTCCTCGATACGGCCGGCTCCGGCGGCACCAAGCGCATGGTGGCCTA
>NZ_JBBNAM010000187.1:0-10967 GCF_037994425.1 Phyllobacterium sp. | reverse complement strand
GAGCCGAGGAAGTGATTGCCGGGGCCGACCTCCTCGAATGCGTCGAATGCCAGCGTGTTATCATCGACTGCGACGCCGGCGAAATAGGAATGAAGGGCGCCGCAAAGGTCGGTATCCATCACGAACTTCTCGTAGGACATGGAGAGCAGCCCATCGAGGAACCCTGCCGAATGGAGGATAAAGTTCGCTCCGCAGTGGACGGCCGACAGCATGGACATCAATCCTTCTTGCATGGCCTGACCATCGGGCAGCTTGGAATTTGAGAAATTGCCGGCACAGCGCAAAGGAAGTTTCAGCCGTCGTGCGAGCTGGCCGACGACCATGGAGCCGACGGCAGGTTCGGGGGTTCCGAATGTCGGCGATCCGGATCGTAGCGACATGGAAGATAGGAAGTTTCCGAAGATGACTGGGGCGCCCTTCCTTTCGAGCTGCGTCAAGGCGCAACCTGCGAGCGTCTCGGCATAGGACTGTGCAATGGCTCCCGCATTGGTGACGGGGCCCATTGCACCACCAAGAATGAAGGGCACGATGACTGCAGCTTGGTTGGCGCGGGCGTAGGCGCGTAGAGACTTCGTCATGGTGCCATCCCAGACGAGCGGAGAGTTCACGTTGACGTTGCCCAGGATGACGCAGTTCTGGTCAACAAACTCGGCACCGAAAAGGATGCGTGCCATTTCGACCGAGTCCTCCGCGCGCTCCTCCGCCGTCACTGATCCCATGAATGCGCGATCTGAATACTTGATATGGCTGTAAACCATATCTAGGTGACGTTTGTTGACTGGAAGGTCAACAGGTTCGCAGATCGTACCGCCAGAATGGTGCAGCCAAGGGCTAGTCTGGGCAAGCTTGATGAAGTTGCGGAAGTCCTCGATCGTGCCATAGCGACGGCCTTTATCGAGGTCCATGACGAAGGGCGAGCCGTAGGCGGGCGAAAAGACGACATTGTTCCCTCCGATCTGGACGCTGTTTGCAGGGTTGCGGGCGTACTGGGTGAATTCGCTCGGCGCGGAGGAGACGATTTCGCGAAGCATTCCTGGTTCGAAGCGGACAAGGACACCGTCCACCTTGGCTCCAGCCCGCTTGCAATGATCGACCGCAACGGGATCGTCGCGAAACTCTATCCCGACCTCGGCTAGGATGCGGTCTGCCGTGCGCTCGATCTTCTGGAGGTTTTCTTCCGACAGAATGTCGTATGTCGGGATGTTTCGAACGATATAGGGCACACCGTGAGGTTTTGCCGCGCCATCGCGTCGCGCGGTTCGCCCGCGTCTGCCCGCCTTTTCCTCGGTCATCGTAGCCTCCATAATTCTGTGTACAGGCTAGAACGACTTGATGGCTTTGTAACGCTGGAAAAATTTGTCCATTCGATCGCACTTTTCTAGTGAGGAGGGTCAACGAGTCAGCACGATGGAAGCTTCAATGCCGCAACCGATGCTGTCGCGATAGCGTTCTAACCAAAAATCTGTGTTTCCTATTTTGCGATACGCCCCGTCGGCGCACAACGCATTGCCGTCTCGATGACCTGATAGGGAGGGTGCAGAAACTGATCAGAAGCAAGGCCCGCCGCGCTAGTCCGCTTTGAAAGGAACCGAACCGCGGACTGCTAGAAATGCATCGTAGTTGCGTCTACTCCTCGCCAAACTCGAAGGGTCACATCTGCCATGCAGAACACGTAGAATGCGAACCCGACCGCTTTCGGGAAAAGTCAAGGAGACGACGAACGGCTTGGGCGATCTCCTCTTCTATGTGGACCGCGCCTTCGGATTCTCTCTTTTCATGTAGATGAAAATGCTCAACGGGGCACTGCGCCTCTGGACTCCCCGTCCTCTGTTCCTTGCCATTAATGGCTGAGACATGCCATTAAAGTCTGAGACGCAAAGCGGCCGCGACGCACTGCTTCGCAGCGCAGGCAGACTTTGCACGATGCGCAGTAGAGGAACGCTAAGATTGCCTCTCCGTCAGGCAGGCCCACACATTTTGAGGAGAACTCATGTTTGACCACGTCAAATTCGGAGTGAGCGACTATGCAGCGAGCAAAGCGTTCTTCCTCAAGGCACTCGAACCCCTCGGCGTAGCTGTTGTATCGGAGGGGCCGCCGACGTACGGCGTCGAGCTTAGCCCAAAGGGTAAGGCTTCATTGTGCCTGTACCAAACCGAGGAGAAGCCGGCGCATCTTCACTTGGCGTTCACGGCCGAGGATCGCCAGCAAGTCGAAGCCTTCTATCGCGCGGCTCTGGAGGCGGGTGGCAAAGATAATGGTGCGCCTGGTCTGCGTCCGCACTACCACCCTGACTACTATGCAGCTTTCGTCATTGGCCCGGACGGGCACAACATAGAAGCGGTTTGCCACGAACCTGAGGCCTAACCTGAATCTGTTAAAGTAAGGGGTGCATCGGACCCGCGAATCTGAGAAACGGCTTTTGTTACAAAGGCTTACCAGATTCGTTACGGAGGCCAGGTGCAAATTTATTGAGCGTTTGCGTGAAGCGCTGCGCGGCGCTCTTGTCCAGCCACGACATTGGCGCCAATCTGTGCCAGACTAAGGGGTTCGAACCATCGAAGGCTTCTAGGACGCGGAACGCCTTCTCCACCGATCGCACCATCAGTGAAGAAAGCAACGACACCACCGTTCAGTGGGTTCTCTCGAGGCGTTCCATTGTAATTGCTCCATCATGCATTGTCGGCGCCGCGGTGTAAATTCCGCCGAGCGCCGAGACGACGTGGGTCAAGAGCGAACAATAGCCTTGAGATATTCGTTTCCCGCTGCCATGAATTTTGGCCCTCAGGTCAGCGTGTTAATGCCTATACCATTCAGCCACGATCAGCCCATGAGGCGTGCACGAAACAACGTGCAGCCGTCCGTCAGGCGCGACCTGGAGATATCCCGGAACCCGGCCTCGGTCATCCACGCGCGATACTGACCTTCAGTGTACGATTCGCCGTAGCGATAGAGGTTCAAGAACGTGAGATTCAGAAAGACACCCTCAGGCGGGCCGAGACGGTCGTCATCGACGACGCCCCAGCCCGCAATTGCAATCTCGCCTCTTGGTGTGAGGCAGCGCGCCGCGTTCAGGATCGAAGTGCGCGCCTGGTCCGGCGGAAGGACCTGGACGACGGCCTTCAGGATCGCCAGATCGTGCCGACCGATCGATGGCGCGATAGTTATGTCCCCCTCTTCGACAACCACGTCGTCGGCACCGTATTCTGACAGAATATCTGGCGCGACCGCTGCGACCGTTGGGAGTTCCATCAGCGTCGCCGCAATCTGCGGCCGCCGCTCGCGAAGTCCGACGAGAATGGTCCCGGGGCCCCCGCCGATGTCGATCACCGAACTGATCGCCGAGAGGTCCATCTCCCGGGCCAGATGGCGGCCGAAAATCACGCCGCCCGGTGCGAGCATGCGACTGAAGGCCACCGCGGCCTCAGGCCCCGCTTCGGAAAAGTCGTGCAGCGCAGCCGGCCGGTTCTGTCGCAGCGACTCTGCGGTCCGCAGGTCGGCTCCCCAGAGCTCGCGCAGGAGCGCATGATCGCCGCCGCGATAGGTCGGCTTGGACGCGTCGAGGAAGGCCGTCGCTTCGGCTCCGTTGCGAAAATGACCATCCTTGACTTCGAGGAGACCGATGCTGGCGAGCGCGTAGAGGAGCCGCGACAGACGATCGGGCTCGATTTTGAGCGCGGCACCAAGCGTGTCAGCAGTCACCGCGCTGCCACCGAGCTGGGTGAAGATGCCAAGGTCCAGCCCGGCGCGAAGCGCCAAAGCGGGGGGCACCGCTGCGATCAGGTTGTCGATACGATCAGAATCCACCATGTCCATCCCCTTCCGCAATCTGGTTGCTCGGGCGCCACTTCAGTTTCGGTGTAATAGACAAACTAAATTTTCTTGCGCCCCATCCTTTAAATGGGAACTGTGAATTTGTTTCGATGCGCATCGCAGATGTTTAAAGAAATTCGTCCTGGCAAGACGTTATTTTGTAATTTTGCGCTGATCTTTTATCTTTGGATAGCTGTGCCATCATCTGACCACACGCTCCACTCGCACGGTTTGAATTTGGTTTCGCCCCTTCAGACCGACGCTCTGTTCAACTTGTGAACTAGCCGTTTGGGGCGTTAGGAACGCAAGCGTCGCCGTTGCGGCAAGGCTCGGTAAGCGCCCCCGAAAGCATGATCCAGCGCAAGCCGCGCCTGGCGCAGAATGCGGGCGGTGTCCCCGGTGGACCGAACAATCCGCTTGGTGCATGTGCCCTTCATCTCTACAAAGACGGACGCGACACCATGTTCCGCCTGCACGGGGCACAAACGAGTGATGGTCGATCGGCCTGGCCGTCTCGAACGGGGTGCATCCGTCGCACAAATGAGGACGCCCTTTATCCTACGAGCAACTCTGTTGGGGACACCGGTGTTCATCATTTAGTGATCTCCGGTTTGCGCCTGTGTCGGCTCGCCGTCCTTTGGACGGTGGGCTTTGCTGATTCTAGCCACGACCCGGCCTGTTAATCCTGATTGTGGTAAATCGGACACTACCTGAGTGTTTCCTGCACCTGGTCCTAGTGTTCACCATTGTTTGTGGGTAGCGTGCCGTTGTTGGCCTACTCGCCGTTGAGGAAAAAGGATTTGCGGATGAAGAGAATTCTAGTCGCCGTAGTCGCTGTACTAGCGGTTGCCAGTTTAAGTGCCTGCGGGTCAATCGGAAAAGGGAAGGCTCCACCGCCTGAGCCGGCTCCTGCTGTAATTACCAAATAGCTGACCCTCGTTCCGTATGGGGAAGGCGTCGCATGATTCCTTCCCCATCTGGCATGTGATTCGGACTAAGCCGGCGAAGAAGCCTCGACTAGGGTAGTAGCCAGCGCTTCGATGCCTTCCCGATCGGCAGCCTCGAACCTTCCAGGCGATGGGCAAGGAATTTCCTTCGATAGCGACGCTTGATCCGAGAGTTTGCCCGCCAATCGGCCCGTCGAAGGGGAACGGTGACTCGGATGTATTGCGATTGTGTCTGCATTATCGCCGTAGACGCAAACCGTGGTCTATTTGTTGGAGGTGTTGCCGGCATCAATCTCGGCCCGACCCTATCCAGAGAAACCGCGGACAAATTACGGACAGCCATCCATCACGCAGTCGATACTCATTTGAATGTTGATGTCGCGTCTGAAGAGAATAATGGGCAAGGCCCATAGGGCGAATTGATTGATCATCAATTGGTGGGTGCTTTGAACGTTACCGTGCGTGGAGTTGCTGTCTTCTCCGCGGCCGAATCAGTTCGATCTCGGCTTTAATGTTGCGGGCGACGCATAATTCCTGGATCTGTGCGATGTCGCCGATTCCAGGCTATTGAGGACGTCGCCGATTAGCTTTTCAGTTGTGCCAAATTTATCGACGTTCGAAACTAGGCAGCCTTGCTCGCTGACCAGTTGCGCAGTCTTTTCCTCGAACCAGAAGCGTGCATTCGACAACCATGCCTTCCCTGAGGCTGTCGCGCTGTAGTGCCTTACCCGCTCGCACAAGGTTGACCTCTAAGCACCTTTCGCAATCGAATGCGTCGCCCCCTCACAGGTGGACCGCGGTCCTCATGGTGTCCCCTCACAAAGGAGCATGGTCCTCCAGTACTTCTTCGCCCGACTATCTTCATGGGCGTCATTCAGATCGCGGCCGGCTTTCTCAAGCTCGGTCGGGTCATGCGCTTCGTATCTCGCGCGGTCATCAATGGCTTCGTCAATGCACTGGCATCCTGATCTTCCTGGCTCAAGTGCAGGGGCGGAAAACGGCCATGACTGCTCCGGAAGGGGTAGGGTGGGATGACCGGTCACAAGAGGTCGTAGTATGCCTTTGTTGAACTTGTTCTTGCCAGCCGTGAACTGCGACAATTCAAACCAAGAATTGGTGTTTAACAGACGGCCCTGGCTCGAGTCATCCGCAAATGAAAATCGCTTTCGATAACTGCTATGTTTTTCCTGATCAGTCGGTAACCAGCCGCAAGGGATCGGGGCCCGCGTTCCCACTGGCATGGTGCGGCCTTAAAGTTACAGCGATCATAAGCCGAATGCTGGACGACCATCCCAATGCGACACTACCGGCCAGAGAAATGGTGGCAGGGCTCAATATAAAGCGCCTCGGGGCTACGCGGTTTGGACGCAAGAACATTTTCAGCATCGCGATAGACCTGACCTACCATATCTCCGCGTTCCTTTCGGGCTTATGGAACCTTAGAAGAGGCGATATTTACGTCGTCTGTACCGATCCACCATTGCTGTCGGTCACGACCGCCTTGTCAATTTGCTGGCGTCGCGGAATAAGGTCAGAAATGTCGGAGAAGGCTATCGAGCGCTCCGCGGACTTTATCGTCAAGCGTTGCCGCAAAAGTTTACTTGCAGCGTTGTCGGTATTTCCAGGGCAACGTCGTTCATCCACCGATTGTGCCGCATGAAAATAGTCCACGTCATCTCTTCGATTGATCCCGCCCAGGGAGGTCCCCAGGGCGGTTGCGTGCGATTGGCAGCGGCACAATCGGCGCTGGGCCACGATGTTCATATCGTGAGCTATGGTGGTACCGAAATCCGGAAGCGCGCGTTTCGGTCGGCCGCGCAAGTTCCCAATTTCACGCAAATCCGCTGGCACCTTCTTCCCGATCCAGACCGAGTCGAGCGAGTGCTGTGCCTCAAGGGCTCTGCACAGTTACGCAGCGTGTTGCGCGACGCTTCGTTTGTCCACGTTCACGGAGTATGGGAGCCTATTCTCAAGAACGCAGCAAGCATCGCAAGGCAGTACCATATTCCCTATTGCACAGAGCCACATGGGATGCTTGATGTCTGGAGCATGAAGCAAAAGCGCCTGAAAAAGCGGCTGGCCCTTCTTCTCGGCTATCGCAAGATGCTGGACGGTGCAGAGTTTACCTTGGCGCTCAACGCCGATGAAGCCCGTCTGCTCGAACCGCTCCGGCTCAAGACGCCAAACCTCATCATCCCCAATGGCATATTCCTGGAGGAATTTGCCGAATTGCCTGCAAAGGGGTTCTTTGGCGAACGCATACCGCAGCTTGATGGAAAGCGCGTCATTTTCTTCCTTTCGCGGCTTCATACCAAGAAGGGATTGGATATTCTGGCGGAAGCGTTCGCTCGGATAGCCAGATCGCATCCGCAAGTTGATCTGGTCGTAGCGGGTCCGGATGCTGGCGCTAGAGCCGGGTTTTTGTCACTCGTCAATCAATTAGGTATAGAGAACCGGGTCCATCTGATCGGTCCTCTTTACGGCGTAGATAAATTGCGCGCATTGGTGGATGCCAGCTGTTTTTGCCTTCCGAGCCGCCAGGAGGGCTTTAGCGTTGCCATTACCGAGGCCCTAGCCTGCGGCCTGCCGGCGGTGATCAGCGATGCCTGTCACTTTCCAGAAGTTGGAGCGACAAATGCCGGAATCGTGGTTTCTCTCGATCCGACCGATGTTGCTTCCGCGCTTGCACATGTTCTCGACAACCCGGCAGTGGCATTGATTATGGGGCAAAATGGTCGGCGTCTTGTTCGAGAGAACTATACATGGCCGCGCATCGCCGAATTGACGATCCAGGGCTACTGCGGAGTATAGCATCTAAAAATCTCAAATAAACTGCACCGGCGACGTCACAGTACGGACTGTGAGGACCGGATTGTCAATCGGCACGGAACGTTGATCCCTTATTGGAGTGCGCCCCTGAGGGTGGACAGTGATCAAGCCGCTGTTTTGCCAATCTGCCGGATGTGTTGATCCTCGGATTGCTGCGGACTCAGATAACCGAGCGCCGAATGAAGCCTGGGTCTGTTGTAGGCCTCCTCTACGAAGTGGGAAGATGTTCAACAACATCTTCGGACGTTTCGAAAGCCATCGGTAGACCGCTTCAACCGTCAACGTTTTCATGAAGCTTTCAGCCTTGGCATTGTCATACGGATTTCCCCTGCGACCCATTGAGCCGACCAACTCGGCGGCAGCCAGGGCATCTCGATATATCTGAGCGGCGTATTGCGAGCCGCGGTCGGAATGATGGACGCAGCGCCGCGGCGGCCGGCGACGCTCTATCGCAGACTTCAATGCTGCGACCGTCAGACGTGCATCTATGCTCCGACTGATGGCGTAACCGACGATCAGCCGTGACCAGGCATCGAGGATGACGGCGACTCAGATGAAACGGGTCGGTAGCGCGCCGTAAGTGATGTCGGAAACCCAGAGTTGGTTGGTACCGCTCGGCACGATGTCCTTCGCCAGATTCGGAAAGGTCGGGCCATCAGGATTGCTGTCGGTGGTGGCGACGAACCTGCGTCGCCTCTTGGCCGCAAGTTGTGCTGACACATCAGACGCCTGATCTTCTTGTGGTTCACGACCAGGTCTTCCTGGCGCAGCGCGGCACCAACCCGGCGATAGTCGTAGGACTCGAATTCATCGCAGATGGCGAATGTCGCTTCGACGATGGCGGTATCGTCAGCGATCCTCTCCGGGCTGTCGTAATAGGTAAAATCTTCGTCTGCGGTAACCTGAATTAGCCGTCCGACTTCTCTGCGCTTGCTATTGTTTCATCATAAGCAACGCAACGCAGAGAGAACAGTAATGTCGGCATCAATTCTTCGCATTTCGTTTCATGAAAATTGCATGCTTTCACGAGGGACGCGGCGATGCGATCGTCAACACGGCAGAGTCCAGAACCACCTGCCGATCAGCCTCCATTTCCGCTTCGAGAATGCGCTTCAACAGAATGTCGTTTTCGGTCACCAGACGCCCGCTCCCCGAGTTGCAGGACGGAATGAGATTGACCAGTTCGGCATCGCCATCATTGCGCAGAAAAGCCTCTTCTTGGTCACCGGCGCGCCTCCATCGCCCATTCTACGCTTCATCTGCCGCAGAACTCCCCCCATCACGCTCCATCGCAGCTATGATTGCCGCCTGGACGGACTTGTCCTGCATCATTACGGCCGCGGTCAGAGACCGCAGGCGCTGGCGGGTGTCATAGAGCTGGTCGATCAGTGATAATACGACCGGCAGCGTGTCAGCGTCGATCTCGAGTTCGTAGCGCAATGTGCAGATCAGGCGGACGCGCGCGCATTCCATGTCCGTGAAGAGCAACGTTTTGGCATCCTGGCGCGGCTCGATCAGTTCATCCCGGATCCAGTCTTCAAGATCGCTTCGCTGAAGGGGGGCTATTTGCTCGACAAGGTCATCTACGCGCATCATTCCAGCATTCCCTCTCGCGGATTGTCCGGATTTTTCGGCTGCCAAGTTTCCAAAAACGCGACCAGCTCGGGCTCCATCACGGAGGGCAGAACGACTTTCAGGGTTACCAGCTGATGCCCAAGTTGTCCGGTCTTGAGGTTGCGAATGCCCTTGTCGCGTAGTCGCAGCGCCTTGCCTGTATTCGATCCCTTCGGAATAGTCATGGTAACAGGGCCGTTTATGGTCGGAAGAACGATGCGAGCGCCCAGCACCGCCTCTTTCAGCGTAACAGGTACCTCAACATGAATGTTGTCGTCCTTGCGCAGGAAGAATGGATGCGGCTCGATATGCAACTCGACGTAGGCATCTCCCGCCGGCCCGCCGCCGAAGCCCGGATTGCCCTGTCCTTTCAGCCGCAGCATCTGCCGGTCCTCAGCCCCTTCGGGGATCGTCACCTGCAGCGTCTTGCCCTTAGACAGCGTGATCGAACGCACAGCACCGTTGGCCGCTTCCAGAAACCCGACCGGCAGCACATAGCTCACATCCTGGCCGCGTGCTCGAGACCTGTCTTGTGACCGCCGACCCCCGCCCGCAAACGCCCGCGCAAGGAATTCTTCCAGATCCTCGTTGCTAGCGAACCCATCCTGGGCGGCATGCGAGGCGTATGCAGGCCCGTCGGCGAAATCGCGATAGAACCGCTCCTGCGGCCGCTCTGCACCGCTAGCGTCGATTTCGCCCGCATCGAACCGCCGCCGCTTCTCCTTGTCCTTGAGCAGGTCGTTGGCCGCGGAGATATCCTTGAACTTCTCCTCTGCTGCCTTTTCGTTCGGATGCAGATCGGGGTGGAACTTACGCGCCAGTTTCTTGAACGCCTCTCTAATTTCCTTGTCGGTCGCGGAGCTGTTGACGCCGAGCGTCTCGTAAGGGTCCTTCATGCGCATGTTCCCAATTTACGCCATGGCTCGATCGGTCATTCTCGCATTCCGACGGTACCCGCAATAGCCAAGTTCGTTCAAGTCCGAATTCCCATCACGAGCTTCCATGAGGGCGGTCCGCTTGAAGGGTTCGGTGGCAACTCACGATCTGCGTGACCCGTTCCGATCCGATGGAATAGCTGGCCAACCAGGAAAAGTGTCGCGTTCGTATCCGGCCCGATAAGGACGAGATCGCATTGGCACTGCATTGCAAATCTGGGGGCGATCGCAATTCAATCATACAGCCGCAACGCTGACGAAGAAATTCCTGCCAGCGGCGCCTCGACGGGGCATACTTTGCCACATAACCTTGGCAAAAAGCCATTTCCATCAGCTTGTCCGGAAATAATCGCGGCAACAACATAGCAATGCGGAGTAACTGTAATGTCCTATAGAACAATCCTCGCGAATCTCAACATCGATGGCCCCGCCGCTCCCTTCATTGAATTTTCTGTCAGTCTGGCCACACGGTTCAATTCGTATCTCGTTGGGTTTTGTGCCGCCAACATCACACCTCCGGTGACGACGCCAGATGGTATGGTGATTGAGGGTGAAACAATGCGGTCTGAGCGTGAGGAAATTGAAAACCGCCAAAAGAAACTACATCATGATTTCGATACCATTATAGGTACAACTGTTTCACACGAATGGCGTGAAGCGGTGGTCTCCCCAACCCAGCTGCTCATTGAAACGGCGCGTGTCGCTGATCTGATCGTCACGGGTTCCAACAACAGTTCCGTGTTGATCACTCCCGATCGTTGTATCAATCTTGGCGATCTTGTGCTGCGGGCGGGAAGGCCAGTATTGGTGGCGGCAAAAGGCGCCACGCGC
>NZ_JBBNAM010000186.1:0-2133 GCF_037994425.1 Phyllobacterium sp. | reverse complement strand
CCGTAAGAAGGACCGGCGGTCCAACGAGAAGAGCGAAAAGCGACAGGAGGGGGTCGAGATAGATCATGCTGCCGACCATCGAGACCAAAGTCGGAATGTCTTTGCCGACGGTCGTGACGATAAGCTGCAGGAGGTCGCGCACGCCGGAAATGTTCTGGTTTATGCGCGCGGCAAGCTGGGCCGAACGATTGTCGTGATAGAAATCGAGGCCGAGCCGCATGAGTTGGTCGAAGATGCGGCGCTGGTAGCGGGCGACGATGTTGTTGCCGATCTTCGCCATGTACACCGAGTAAATGTAGGTGGCCACGCCGCGGACGATGAAGGCCGCAAGGATGCCGAGGCTGATGGGGACGATCAGGTCAGCGCGTTGTTCATAATAGATTTTATTTATCACATCCTTGAAGATGATCGCGACGAAGGCCATAGCGCCTGCTGTCGCCAGCATTGCCGGCACCGCTACGGCATAGGACGAGCGCTGTTCGCGTAGGTTCTCACGGAGGACCCTGCCGATAACGCGGCGCGCCTCGGTCATATCGATCTTTTTCTTTTTGGTCTGACCATCCATGCAGGCGGCAACTCGCTGGTACAAAAAGATTTCCCGACAAGGAATGACCTTGTCGCTGAAATTGTCCCTATAGCCTTATTGGTTCGGCTTGCCTATCGGTTTTGGGCACCGGCGCTCAGGCTTCGTCCCGAGTGTTGCCATTGTGCTGCGGCCTGCGCAGCGCGCAAATTCCCGTGGGCGCGGCCGGAAGGCGGTCAATCCCTGCGCCAGCGTCGTCCCTCGGTCGATACGCCGAAGCGGGTGGGCGTGCGTGAAAAGGCCGATAGGCCGCTGAGTGCGGCGAGAGGGTGGGTGATGATATAGACGGGCGTTTCGCGCAGGATCTCTCCATGTGGCGCCTTGTCTTCGAACGCCTGGCGGAAGGCCGGATTCTTGAGTGGCGCGACGATCTTCTGAACGATGCCGCCGGCAAGATAGACGCCGCCACGTGCCATGAAGGTCAAGGCGAAGTCACCCGCGAGGCGACCGAGGTAGACGACGAAAAGCGCCAGTGTTTCTTCGGCTTCGGGCGATTCGCCCGAAAGGCCAGCTGCGGTGATCTCCGCCGGCGTCTGGAGGGAAGCCTCGGTGCCGTTGACCTTGCAGATGGCGCGGTAAATGCTCTGGAGGCCCCGGCCGCAGAGCAGCTGTTCGCCGGAGATGCGCCCCTCGATATGTTCGACGTGCGGAAAGATTTCGAGATCGCGGGCCGTGCGGGGACCCATGTCGACATGTCCGCCTTCGCCCGGCACGGGAACCCAGCTATTGCGCGAACGCACCATGCCGGCGACACCGAGGCCGGTGCCGGGCCCAAGGACAGCGCGGCTGCCATGCGGATCACCCGGGCCGCCGCCTAGCTTTTCGAGATGCTTCGGCTCAAGGGACACGACGGCAAGGGCCTGTGCCTCAAAATCGTTGAGGACCGTAATGTCGCTGAGACCGAGCGTTTCCATCATTTGCCGCGGCTTCACCACCCAGGCGCAGTTTGTAAGGTCGATCTCGTCACCTTCCACGGGGCCGGCAATCGCGAGTACGGCGGAACGTGGCTGGATCGAGGTGTGGTCGAGAATGGCGTTCTGGATCGCTTCATCGATCGTCGGGTAGTCCGCAGTCTGGATGATAGGGAATTCCTTGGGCTCGGCGTAGGCATCCACCAAAATCGCGAAGCGCGCATTGGTGCCGCCGATATCGCCGACCAGAATCGGAAATTTCATGATGTGGTCGGTATCTGCCTGTGTCACCATAATCGCTTCCCTTGCGCCGCCCCTGGTATGATCTTGGATCATACGCCTTTAACAATATTGCTGCACGCGCGTTGCACTCAAACGGTGGACGGCGCACCAATCGTGTTCTCTACCGCGTCGTCACGCAGCAATCCTCGTTTTTGTACCAGAACCTCGGCCGTCGCCCGGTTCAATGCCATAGGTATGTCGCAGACGCTGCCGAGGCGCATCAAGGCCTTGACGTCAACGTCGTGGGGCATCGGTGACATGGGATCGACGAAGAAGATGAGGCCGTCGATCTTGCCTTCGGCAATGAGCGCGCCGATCTGCTGGTCGCCGCCAAGCGGTCCGCTTTTGACGCGCCGG